>NZ_JACAQC010000007.1:524026-774727 GCF_013385345.1 Pseudomonas sp. I8001 | reverse complement strand
TTTTCTCCGCTTTCGACCGAGAAGATCGAAACGTTAATAGGGCCAAACAACACTGCCTTACTAACTCCTTCTGGGCTTCGATGATCTGAAGCTACTCGCTGTCGAAACCTACATAACTCGTTGTTTACCAAGGAGTTTTCCGTTTCGACTGCGCCGGAAGTGGGGCGAATTATAGACTTCCAGAATCTGCCGTCAACCCTTAATTCAGCTTTTCTATCAAATAGGCATTTCTGGCTAAAAACCGACCAACTTCCCTCTATATAGAGAGCCTCAACAACCCTCTATATAGAAGAGAAGCTTCAGATGACCCCGGCCTCCCTCAAAGCCGAGACATTCGCTGGCGTCAAACCCAGCACTTGCTGCAGCACCTGATGGGTATGCTCACCCAACAGCGGAGGTGCGCTGCGGTATTCAACAGGTGTCTTGGACAGGCGCATAGGACTTGCCACCTGGGGCACAGTACCAGCCAACGCATGAGGCAACTGCATCGCCAACCCGCGCGCTTTTACCTGAGGATCGGCAAACACCTGCGCCAGGTCATTGATCGGGCCGCAAGGCACACCTACTCGCTCCAGCTGAGCTACCCATTCAGCCGTGCTCTTGAACACGGTAGCCTGACGGATCAACGGAATCAGCACCGCCCTGTTGGCCACTCGCAGCTTATTAGTAGCAAACCTAGGATCATCCGCCCACTGGGGCTGCCCAGCCACTTCGGCAAATTTGCGGAACTGCCCATCATTACCCACAGTAAGAATGAAGTCGCCATCCGCCGTAGGAAAATCCTGATAGGGAACGATATTCGGATGAGCGTTACCCAGACGCTTTGGAGAGACGCCCGTCGTCAGGTAGTTCATCGCCTGATTAGCCAGACAAGCCACCTGCACATCCAGCAACGCCATATCGATATGCTGGCCGCCACCATCATGATCCCGGTGAGCCATGGCCGCCAGGATCGCAACTGTCGAGTAAAGCCCCGTAAGAATATCCGTCAGCGCCACTCCAACCTTAACCGGCCCGGCGCCGTCTTCACCCTCCGGGCGGCCAGTCAGGCTCATCAGCCCGCCAAGCCCCTGGATCATGAAGTCGTAGCCCGCCCGCGTCGCATAGGGCCCGGTCTGACCAAACCCGGTAATCGAGCAGTAGATCAACTCCGGATTGATCTCCTTGAGCGACTCATAGTCCAACCCATAGGCCGCCAAGCCGCCTACCTTGAAGTTCTCGATCAGAATGTCGGACTTCGCCGCCAGGTCACGCACCAGCTTCTGGCCCTCCGGCCGCGTGAAGTCGATCGTCACCGATTCCTTGTTGCGATTGGCAGACAGGTAATACGCCGCCTCAGTGGTGTTTTCCCCATACGCATCCTTGAGGAAGGGTGGCCCCCAGGCACGAGTGTCGTCGCCATTCCCGGGCCGCTCGACCTTGATCACTTCAGCGCCAAGGTCTGCAAGTATCTGCCCGGCCCAAGGGCCCGCCAGCACTCGCGACAAATCCAGTACCCGCAGGTGCGAAAGCGCGCCCATGGTCGTTCTCCTATTAATAGAACGCCTGAATACCGGTTTGCGCTCGCCCCAGGATCAATGCATGCACGTCGTGAGTACCCTCATAGGTATTCACCACTTCAAGGTTGACCAGGTGGCGGGCAATGCCGAACTCATCCGAGATGCCGTTACCACCGAGCATGTCACGCGCCATCCGGGCAATGTCGAGCGACTTGCCACACGAGTTACGCTTCATGATCGAGGTGATTTCCACAGCCGCAGTGCCCTCATCCTTCATACGACCCAACCGCAGGCACCCTTGCAACGCCAGGGTGATTTCAGTCTGCATGTCTGCAAGCTTCTTCTGGATCAGTTGAGTAGCCGCCAAAGGCCGCCCGAACTGCTGGCGATCAAGGGTGTACTGACGCGCGGTATGCCAGCAGAATTCCGCGGCCCCCAGGGCACCCCACGAGATCCCGTAGCGTGCCGAGTTAAGGCAAGTGAACGGTCCTTTCAGGCCACGCACATCCGGGAAGATGTTCTCTTCAGGAACAAACACGTTATCCATGACGATTTCACCGGTGATCGAGGCGCGCAATCCGACCTTGCCATGGATCGCCGGAGCACTCAGGCCTTTCCAACCCTTTTCCAGCACGAAGCCGCGAATGTCGCCCGCATCGTCCTTGCCCCACACCACGAACACATCCGCAATCGGGCTGTTGGTAATCCACATCTTGCTGCCAGTGAGGCTGTAGCCGCCA
This sequence comes from Pseudomonas sp. I8001, assembly GCF_013385345.1. NCBI lineage: Bacteria > Pseudomonadati > Pseudomonadota > Gammaproteobacteria > Pseudomonadales > Pseudomonadaceae > Pseudomonas > Pseudomonas sp. I8001. Next base: position 772,488 of record NZ_JACAQC010000007.1, on the reverse strand, counting down.
TCCACTTTGCGCGCGCGGGTAATCATCGCGCCCGGGTCGGAACCATGGTTAGGCTCGGTCAGGCCAAAGCAGCCAATCCATTCACCAGAGGCCAGCTTCGGCAGGTATTTCTGCTTTTGCGCTTCGGTACCGAATTCATTGATAGGCACCATCACCAGTGAGGACTGCACACTCATCATCGAACGGTAGCCAGAGTCCACACGCTCTACTTCACGAGCGATCAGGCCATAGCTGACGTAGTTCAATCCACTGCCACCGTACTGCTCTGGAATCATCGCCCCCAGCAGGCCGGTCTCACCCATTTCGCGGAAGATCGCAGGGTCAGTCTTTTCATGGCGGAAGGCTTCGAGAACACGGGGCGCCAGCTTGTCCTGGGCGAACTGTTCGGCACTGTCGCGCACCATGCGTTCTTCTTCGGTGAGCTGTGAATCCAGCAGCAGTGGATCGATCCAATTGAAGCTTGCCTTACCGCCCATGAGTGAGTCCTCGCGAAGTAAATCAAAAGTCGTGCATGGAGCCTAGGCCGGGCAGGCGAGGAGGGCAAACGAGGATTTTGCATAGCCTTGTGCTAATTTCTCACTCCGTAACATTCAAAAGCGGCATAGATGCTCTTTACTTGTGAGGTCACGGTACATGCGCAGAAAAATTCCCAGCACCACGGCGCTGGTCAGTTTCGAGGCTGCAGCCCGCCACGAGAGCTTTACCAAGGCGGCACAGGAGCTTTCGATCACCCAGGGCGCAATCTGCCGACAAATCGCCAGTCTTGAGGAGTTTTTAAGTGTCGAGCTGTTTCGACGCTCGCGCCGGGGCGTGAAACTGACAGAAGCAGGGCTTTCCTACAGTCGCCGGGTGGCTACGCAACTTGACGCCGTGGAACGCGACACCCTTTCGATCATGGGACAGCAGGGCACCAACGTTATTGAACTGGCGGTGGTCCCGACCTTCGGCACCCAATGGCTGATCCCACGCCTCAAGGACTTTCAGCACCAGCATCCCGAAGTCACCGTCAACCTGACCAACCGCACACGGCCTTTCCTGTTCGCCGATACCGAATTCGACGCGGCAATCTACTTTGGCGATGCCGACTGGTCCGGTACCGAATCCCACAAACTGATGGGAGAAAACCCGCTCCCGGTATGCAGCCCGCGCTTGCTGGGCGATCGCACGCACTTCACTGCACACGAAATCGCCGAACTGCCCCTGCTGCAACAAACCACTCGACCCTATGCCTGGCGCCAGTGGTTCAACGCGCAACAGCTGGACATACCCCGCGACATGACAGGCCCGCGTTACGAGCTATTCTCCATGTTGTCCCAGGCAGCCATGCACGATATGGGCATTGCACTGATACCGCCGTTCCTTATTCAAAGGGAACTGAGCGATGGGCACTTGGTGATTGCCAGCCCTCAGGTACTGGCGAGCTCAAAGGCTTACTACCTGATGATTCCCGAGAGAAAGGTCGAATCAGCTTCTCTGCATGCGTTCAGAGACTGGCTGATTGATCAGTCGCATCGTTACAACCCCAATATCTAAAGGGTTTTCGTCAATTTATTAACTTTGTAGTCAACAAAATAAAATACCTACATATGTATATATATGTCGCAATTTAGAAGACCGCATCTTTTGACCCTGAAATGGCCTTTAAGCCATGTAGGTATTGGCCTGTAGCCATAAAATTGCAGCGATGCCCAAGCATTCACGTCGGCGATGGAGAAGCGCTGATATTTCGGTAAAAACTCTTTAATCTCCTGTATTTAAACGACTTTAATCTATCCATTGCGACAATCGGTCACGGGGTGACTTGTAGTTAATTTTTCGTCACCCGTCATAATCTCTTGAAGGCCGTAAAGTTCGCCTGCAAAATGCCGCGCCCCGCTGTATTTCAGCGGGATCGTGCTGATCGGCCGCCCAGATTCGCCTGTCGTGGCGCACTGGCCTTTTACAAAAATCAAAGCAAAAAGATCATGCAGGAGATTTGACGTGCACATTGGTGTTCCTCTCGAAACCCAGACCGGTGAAACGCGGGTGGCTGCCACCCCGGAAACCATCAAGAAGCTGATCGGCCAGGGCCACAAGGTCACTGTGCAAAGCGGGGCAGGCATCAATGCCAGTGTCGTCGACAGTGCCTATGAAGCGGCAGGCGCAACCATTGGCAACGCCAGTGATGCATTCGGCGCCGAGCTGATCCTCAAGGTAGTCGCCCCCAATGACAGCGAACTGACGCTGATCAAAAGCGGCGCAGTGCTGGTGGGCATGCTCAATCCGTTCAGCAACGAAACCATCACTCGACTGGCCGAGCATGGCATCACGGCCTTTGCCCTTGAGGCCGCGCCGCGCACCTCCCGCGCGCAGAGCCTGGATGTGCTTTCTTCCCAGGCAAACATTGCCGGCTACAAGGCTGTACTGCTCGCCGCCCATCACTACCCACGCTTCATGCCAATGCTGATGACCGCCGCCGGTACGGTGAAAGCCGCTCGCGTGCTGATTCTTGGAGCTGGTGTAGCAGGGCTGCAGGCGATCGCTACCGCGAAACGCCTGGGTGCGGTCATCGAAGCGTCCGACGTGCGTCCGGCGGTAAAGGAACAGATCGAATCCCTGGGCGCCAAGTTCGTCGACGTGCCATACGAAACTGATGAAGAACGTGAATGCGCGGTTGGCGTGGGCGGTTACGCGCGCCCAATGCCAACAAGCTGGATGCAGCGCCAGGCCCTGGCCGTGCATGAACGTGCCAAGCAAGCCGACATCGTCATCACCACCGCATTGATTCCGGGTCGCAAGGCACCGACCCTGCTCAGCGCCGAGACCGTCGCACAGATGAAGCCAGGCTCGGTGGTCATCGACCTCGCCGCAGCCCAGGGCGGCAACTGCCCGCTGACCGTGGCAGACCAGGTGGTCGTGGAAAACGGTGTGACCATCTGCGGCCCGACCAACCTTGCCGGCGCCGTCGCCGCCGATGCCTCGGCGCTGTACGCACGCAACCTGCTGGACTTCCTGAAGCTGGTCTTCACCAAGGAAGGACAGTTTGAAATCAACCTCGAAGACGACATCGTCGCCGCGTGCCTGATGTGCCGCGACGGCCAAGTCATCCGCAAAAACGCCTAAGCAGGGATTCAGACGATGGAAGAGCTTATTTCCCCCGGTATCTACAACCTGATCATCTTCGTACTGGCGATTTATGTCGGCTATCACGTGGTCTGGAACGTCACCCCGGCCCTGCACACCCCGCTGATGGCCGTGACCAACGCAATTTCGGCGATCGTGATCGTCGGCGCCATGCTGGCAGCCGCACTCACCGTGACACCGCTGGGCAAGACCATGGGCACCCTGGCCGTAGCCCTCGCAGCGGTCAACGTGTTCGGTGGATTCCTGGTTACCCGCAGGATGCTTGAGATGTTCAAGAAGAAAGCCCCGAAAGCAAAAGAAGAGGCGCCATCGTCATGAGCATGAATCTGGTCACGACGCTCTACCTGATCGCGTCGATCTGCTTTATCCAGGCCCTTAAAGGCCTGTCACACCCGACGACGTCCCGGCGCGGCAACCTGTTCGGCATGCTCGGCATGGCGCTGGCGGTGCTCACCACCGTGGGTCTCATCTATAAGCTCGGCGCCGAGCTGGCCACTGCCGGCATTGGCTACGTCATCGTTGGCCTGCTGGTCGGCGGCACCGCCGGCTCGATCATGGCCAAGCGCGTGGAAATGACCAAGATGCCGGAGCTGGTGGCGTTCATGCACAGCATGATCGGCCTGGCTGCAGTGTTTATCGCCATCGCCGCAGTCGTGGAACCACAGTCGCTGGGTATCGTGAAACACCTGGGGGATTCGATCCCCGCCGGTAACCGCCTGGAGTTGTTCCTCGGTGCAGCCATCGGTGCAATTACGTTCTCCGGCTCGGTCATCGCCTTCGGCAAGCTGTCGGGTAAGTACAAGTTCCGCCTGTTTCAGGGCGCACCGGTACAGTTCGGCGGTCAGCACAAGCTGAACCTGGTGCTGGGGCTGTTGACACTGGGCCTGGGCCTGGCCTTCATGTTCACCGGCAACCTCAGCGCCTTCGCATTGATGCTGGCCCTGGCGTTCGTGCTGGGCGTGCTGATCATTATCCCGATTGGCGGCGCCGACATGCCGGTGGTCGTCTCGATGCTCAACAGCTACTCCGGCTGGGCTGCGGCGGGGATCGGCTTCTCGCTGAACAACTCAATGCTGATCATCGCCGGTTCGCTGGTAGGTTCAAGCGGTGCGATCCTGTCGTACATCATGTGCAAGGCGATGAACCGCTCCTTCTTTAATGTACTGCTCGGCGGTTTCGGCAACACGGCAGACGCCGCCGGCCCGGCCGGATCGAAAGAAGCGCGCCCGGTGAAATCCGGCTCGGCTGACGATGCAACCTTCCTGCTGACCAACGCCGACACCGTAATCATCGTACCGGGCTACGGCCTGGCGGTGGCACGGGCACAACATGCGCTGAAAGAGCTGACCGAGAAGCTGACCCACCGCGGCGTGACCGTGAAGTACGCGATCCACCCGGTTGCAGGCCGTATGCCTGGTCACATGAACGTATTGCTGGCCGAGGCAGAAGTGCCTTACGACCAGGTATTCGAGATGGAAGACATCAACTCCGAGTTCGGCCAGGCCGACGTGGTGCTGGTGCTAGGCGCCAACGACGTGGTCAACCCGGCCGCCAAGAACGATCCCAAGTCGCCCATCGCGGGCATGCCGATCCTCGAAGCGTTCAAGGCCAAGACCATCATCGTCAACAAGCGCTCGATGGCCAGCGGCTATGCCGGCCTGGACAACGAACTGTTCTACCTGGACAAGACCATGATGGTCTTCGGCGACGCCAAGAAGGTCATCGAAGACATGGTCAAGGCCGTCGAATAAACACTGCGCCAGCGCAATACCCAAAACCCTGGCCTTTAGTAGGCTGGGGTTTTTTATTGCCGGTAAAAACCGACAAAAGGCTCTAAATCGCTGCCTGGCATTCGACCATGGTAGCGGGACGAAATTTTTTGAAATCACTAGACTGCGCATCTTGCTTCCGTAGCCCGAGATAACAATCCATGTACCGTGATCGTATCCGCTTGCCTTCGTTGTTGAACAAGGTCATGAGCGCGGCTGACGCTGCCGCACTGATCCAGGACGGCATGACCGTCGGCATGAGCGGCTTCACCCGCGCCGGTGAGGCCAAGGCCGTGCCCCACGCCTTGGCCGAACGCGCCAAGACATCACCGCTGAAAATTACCCTGATGACCGGCGCCAGCCTGGGCAACGACCTGGACAAGCAACTGACCGAAGCCGGTGTACTGTCGCGACGCATGCCATTCCAGGTAGATAGCACCCTGCGCAAGGCGATCAACGCCGGCGAGGTGATGTTTATCGACCAGCATTTGTCGGAAACCGTCGAGCAGCTGCGCAACAATCAGCTCAAGCTACCGGACATCGCGGTGATCGAAGCCGTAGCGATCACCGAGCAAGGCCACATTGTGCCAACCACTTCCGTGGGCAACTCCGCCAGTTTCGCGATTTTCGCCAAGCAGGTGATCGTCGAGATCAACATGGCGCATAACCCGAACCTGGAAGGCCTGCACGACATCTATATCCCGAGCTATCGCCCGACCCGCACGCCAATTCCGCTGGTGGCCGTGGACGACCGTATCGGCAGCACCGCGATTCCGATTCCGCCAGAGAAGATCGTCGCGATCGTCATCACCAATCAGGCGGATTCGGCCTCCACCGTGACGCCGCCCGACAGCGACACCCAGTCGATCGCCAATCACCTGATCAACTTCCTTAAAGAAGAAGTCGACGCCGGACGCATGACCAACAAGCTCGGCCCACTGCAGGCAGGCATCGGCAACATTGCCAATGCGGTGATGTGCGGTTTGATCGAGTCGCCCTTCGAAGACCTGACGATGTATTCGGAAGTCCTCCAGGATTCCACATTCGACCTGATCGACGCAGGCAAGCTGAGCTTTGCCTCAGGCAGTTCGATCACATTGTCGGAACGGCGCAACGCCGACGTGTTCGGCAACCTGGAGCGCTACGAAGACAAATTGGTGCTGCGGCCCCAGGAAATCTCCAATCACCCGGAAGTGGTGCGGCGCCTGGGCATCATCGGCATTAACACCGCGCTGGAGTTCGACATCTATGGCAACGTCAACTCCACCCACGTCTGCGGCACCCGGATGATGAACGGAATTGGCGGCTCGGGCGACTTCGCGCGCAACGCGCACCTGGCGATCTTTGTCACCAAGTCGATTGCCAAGGCCGGCGCGATTTCCAGCGTGGTGCCAATGGTCAGCCATGTGGACCATACCGAGCATGACGTCGACATCCTCGTGACCGAGGTCGGCCTGGCGGACCTGCGGGGCCTGGCGCCGCGGGAGCGGGCTCGGGTCATCATCGACAACTGTGTGCACCCGGCGTACCGCGATGCCCTGAACACCTACTTCACCCAAGCCTGTGTGCTGGGCGGGCACACCCCGCATATCCTGCGAGAAGCACTGAGTTGGCACATCAACCTGGAAGAAACCGGGCATATGCTGAAGGCGTGATTGATACAGATTCGGGCTGATGCAAACACAGTTTCATCAGCCCGAGCTTCCGAGCCCAACTTTTATAAAAAACTGTACTGCTGTACCGGTCATTTCCTACCGAAACATCCTACCTCGAACTCCATAAACGCCTAAAACGCACCATAAAAGTGCCGACAGGTACAGTTGCCCCAATTTCGTACAGTACAGCCCCTATAAACAGTTAACTGGCCCCTCACAATACAGGTGAACTGTATCTAGAGAGTCTTGCGCGGGAGGAGGATCATTGGCACCAGTTAAACCACTACCTAATCCCGCCACAAGCGGAAGGATGTCATCATGGAACGTACACTCAGTTCCGATCTGTTCTTCGAAGAAAAAGCTGTAAACACCCAGGCTTCCCTGCCTCTGCGCGTTCTCGCCAACCTGATGTTGTGGCAGCGCCGCATCTCCAGCCGCCATCAACTGGCTCGTCTGGATTCGCGTCTGCTGGCTGACGCCGGTATCAGCGAAGCACAACGCTACGAAGAGCTGAGCAAGCCGTTCTGGCGCTAATTAGCGTCCGCTGGCCCTGACCCACCGGGTCCACCGCCAGCACTCCGAATTGTTAAAGCAGAACCCGCCCCGGGTAACCGGCGGCGGGTTCTGCTGTTTCTGGGGTTTGGATTTTCAATGGCGAAAACAGTCGGCTTTCTACAGACCGATACAGTTTAAAAAACATAACAATTAAGCAGTACAATTTAACCCGCGTGTATCTGTACCGGTAGCACCCTCCAGCCCAAGATGGTGTTCCAGGACCTCATGAAAGGCGCGCGTCATGAATACCAAAAACCAGCAACACCCTCGGTTGATACAGCTACTCAAGCGCACCGCTGGAGCACTCGTCTGCTGGGGGCAACGGGCCCGCACACGCAGGCTGCTGGCTCAACTGGATCCGCGGGAATTGTCCGATGCGGGTATCAGTCACGGCGACCGGGCATCTGAGCTGGCCAAATCGTTCTGGCGCGAGTAATCACCGCAGGAAGCTATCCGAACAGATAAGCGGCGGCTAATATCCGGCTACCACGTGGCGAACCCTGTAGAACGGGCGTCTGATGCCCATGGTCTCGCTGCTCAAGCAGTAGCTTTGTGCCACCCTTTCGTTCATTTACAGGAGTCACCCCATGTCCCGTCTTCACCTGCTGAGCGCTGCAGCCCTGCTGGCCCTGGCTGCCAATGCCAACGCCTCCAGCCTGATCGTGACCACGGATTCGATCGTCGGCGCACTGAAAGCCACCTCAGACGCCACCTCCGATGCCACTTCCTCCCTGCGTGACAACAAGGTCGTACGTGCCGCCCGTGACGACGCCGCCAGCTTCGTTGCCAGCGAAGGCGCCATCCGTGGCGTAAAACTGGAAAGCGCCCTGGCCCAGATCCGCCAACAGGCTCCACAACTGAATACCGCGACTGACGCGCAGCTGGCCCAGGCGATCCTGGCCATCTGACCGCAGGTGGGATAAAGGGGGCGCCAGGCGCTCCCCGAACCCTCCGCGCTGGCTCTCGCCCGGGCATTGCGCTAGCCTTGGCGCTCGTTTTCAGTTGTCGAGTCCCATGGCTTTTTCATACCGCCTGTTGATCGCTCCCGTAGTGTTTTGCACCTGCTGGTCCACGCAAGCTCCGGCCTTTGACCTGTCCACCCAGAGCCTCGTTGTCAGTGCGTATGCCACCAGCAAAGTGACCTCCGCACCGTTCGACCATAAACTGATACTGGCCGCCCAGGATGACGCTGCCGCTTTCATTGCCACTGACGGCCAATGGCGGGGAGCCCGACTGGAATCAGCGCTGGATTATCTGCGCCGTACCCAGCCAAAACTTAACGCCAGTGACCTTGAACTGGCGCAAGCAATTCTCGTCCAATAATCATCTTTGTATTTCGGAGTCATTCCATGCGTAGCCCGCTGATCGCCGCCGCTCTCGGCCTGCTGTTGTTGGCCGGTGTTGCCCAGGCACAAACCCTGAAGGCCACCAGTAACATCATCGTCCGAGCCTCGGCCCGTACCATCGATTTCACCTCGGACACCACCACGTCCATCCGCGACTCCAAAGTCGTACGCGAAGCCCACGACGATGCCGCCAGTTTCGTCGCCAGCAATGGCGAGATTCGTGGCGCTCAACTGGAAGCCGCCTTCGACACCCTGCGAACCCGCGTGCCGGAAGCCCGCGACGCCAGCGACCAGGTTCTCGCCGAAGCTATCCTCTCTCTGTGAGGCGCGTTGCCGCCTGGCTACTGGCCGGCACCTTGCTGCTGGGCGCCAGCGCGGCTCAGGCCGCCCTGCAACTGCGGCTCAAGACCGATGGCTTGAGCCCGGCCCAGCAGCAGGCGAGCCAGGCATTGCTGGATGAAGCGATGCAGGCGTTGCCGCCGCGCTTCATCGAGCAACTGGACCGGACCATCGACGTCGGCTGGACCGACAAGATGCCCGAGAACGCCTACGGCCAGGCTTCGCTGGTGTCCGAACTGGACCTCAACAGCAACTTGCTGGAAAGCCTTACCGACGGCAGTGCCGCGACGCAAAAAACCAATCGCCCCCACGGCACCGTGCGCCGGGAAATGCTCGCCACCGTGCTGCATGAACTGACCCACATCTATGACCGTGCCCGCCTGTGGTCCAGCGCCGACCGCAAGCTGATCCAGCGTTGCAGCCGCCAGAACAACATCACCGGCCTGATCGGCCTGCCCGATCAATGCCGGGGCCAGAACGACCGCCGCTTTACCCTCAGCGATGACCCACGCCTGCTGGACCTCGCCGGGTGGCCGCAATACGTCGGCCGTCGCGGCGAACGTGAACAGAACAACCATCAGGTCGCCCGCAGCCCGGACATCTACGAAACCACCAGCCCGCTGGAATTCGTCGCCGTCAACATGGAGTACTTCCTCCTCGACCCGAGCTATGCCTGCCGCCGGCCTTCGCTGTACCGCTATTACAAGGAACACTTTGGCTGGGCGCCGCCCGCCAAGGACACCTGTGCCAAAACCTACGCCTTCCTCAACGCCGGCAACGACTTCGCCAAGACTCCACTGGGCCAGGTCGACCCCGAGCGGGTCTACGAAATCGACTACCTGCTGGCCGAAGCCAACCAGAACCTCGTGAGTCGCTGGGGCCACAGCATGCTGCGCCTGGTGATCTGCGCCCCCGGCCGGCCACGGGGCCCGGACTGCCGCCTGGACCTGGACCAGCACCTGGTGTTGTCCTACCGCGCGTTTGTCGGTGACGTACAACTCTCGAGCTGGGACGGCCTGATCGGCAAATACCCGTCGCGGCTGTTCGTGCTGCCGCTGTCCCAGGTCATTGACGAGTACACCAAGACCGAGCTGCGCGGCCTGGCGTCGGTGCCGTTGAAGCTCACGCGCCAAGAGATCAACGATACCGTCGAACACGCCGCCGAAATGCACTGGAGCTACGACGGCAACTACTTCTTCATCTCCAACAACTGCGCAGTCGAGAGCCTGAAACTGTTACGCAGCGGCAGCGCCAACCCGCAGCTGACCGGCCTGGACAACATCACGCCCAATGGCCTGCTGGAAGTCCTCAAGGGCCGAGGCCTGGCCGATACCAGTGTGCTGGACGACAAAAAACGCGCGCTGCGCCTCGGCTATCACTTCGACTCCTTCCGCGAGCGCTACCAAGCGATGTTCGAGGTGTTGAAAAAGCGTCTGCCGATCAAACAGGCTGAAGTGGAGGATTGGTTGTCACTGAGTGCCGAAGAGCGCCGCCCATGGTTCGCCGAAGCCGACCTGCGCGCCAGCGCCGCCTTGTTGCTGCTGGAACAGGCGAGCTTCCGCAAGCAGCTCATGCTGGCCCAGGATGAAGTCAAGCAACGCTACCTTGGCGCCCGCGAGCTGAAGAACGGCGGCATGGAAAAGGCCAACGCGACGTTGCAGCAGATCCTCGCCAACAGTGGCTTCCTCAGTCGCCCGGCAGAGCTGCTGGGCACCAGCGGTTACGGCTTGCCACAACCAACAGAATCCAAACGCCTGGAATCAGAGAGCGCCGCGCGCCAGAAGCAGTTGCAGTCGCTGACCGGCGATCTGGACAAAGAGGTGAGGGCGCTGCTGGAACCGGCCCGCGCGGCGGAGATTGCCGCATGTGAAGCCAACCTCAAGCAGCTAGGCGAGCACTTGCGCGCACTGCACAAGGCCTCCGGCGGGTTCGAACTGCCCTAGAGCGCTTCTCCGGCTTCTTCCGGTAGTTGCTCATCCAGGTGTAACCACGGCAATCGGCTCTCTACCCAGATGTGCCGATCTGCCGGGGCCAGCTCCGGGTGATCCAGGGTTGCGATGGTCACATCGATACTCTCGGCACTCAGTTGCGTTACCAGCGCCAAATGCGCCCCACAGTTAGAACAGAAATACCGCACGCATGTCGGCGAAGATTCGTACTGCGCCGGCGTTCCCGCCACCCAGGCGAACGCGGAACGGGGCAGGGTGATCCAGGTTGTCACCAAGCCGCCGCTGACCCGCCGGCAAATCGAACAGTGGCAGTGGGCAATATCCACCAACGCCCCGCTGAACTGATAACGCACCCGCCCGCAATGGCAGCCGCCTTGGTGTTGCTCATGCATGCTCTGTCTCCCACATCCTTATTTCATACAGGACCAGTCGTCCATTCAACGTAGCCCGTTTCTCAAGCGAAAGCTGGCTGAAAGCTTCCGGGACTAGGATCGCCCACCACTACCGGCAACAGACCGGTTGTTAACAACAACAATGGTGATTCCCGATGTCCGCCCGTACCCGCCTGTTTGCCCCGACTCCACCCGTACGCCTCGTGCCTTTCGTTCTGCGCTGACCCAACCGGTTCGCCATTCCCTAGCCGCGCTACGCCTGGAGTATTCCTATGCTGACTTTCCTTGGCTTTGCCATGGTCATCACGTTCATGTTCCTGATCATGACCAAGCGCCTGTCTGCGCTGATCGCCCTGATCATCGTACCGATCCTGTTCGCGCTGTTCGGCGGCTTTGCCCCGCAGATCGGCCCGATGATGCTCGCGGGCATCACCAAGCTTGCGCCGACCGGCGTAATGCTGATGTTTGCCATCCTCTATTTCGCCTTGATGATCGACTCCGGCCTGTTCGACCCGGCCGTGCGCAAGATCCTCAAGCTGGTCAAGGGCGACCCGCTGAAGGTCTCGGTCGGCACCGCCGTGCTGGCCCTGGTGGTATCACTGGACGGAGACGGCGCCACCACCTACATGATCTGCGTGGCCGCCATGCTGCCGCTGTACCAGCGCATCGGCATGAGCCCGCGGATCATGGCCGGCCTGATCATCCTCGCCGGTGGGGTGATGAACATGACCCCATGGGGTGGCCCGACCGCCCGCGCCGCCAGTGCATTGCACGTGGACCCATCGGATATTTTCGTACCGATGATTCCAGCCATGGCCGCCGGCGTCGTCGCCATCCTGGTGATTGCCTATATGTACGGCAAGCGCGAACGGGCACGCCTGGGCGAGTTGCACCTGCAAGGCGATGAAATCGACCACAGCGAAATCAGCGTCTCGCAATACCCGGACGCCCGCCGTCCGAAACTGATCTGGTTCAACGGCGCACTGACCTTCGCCCTGATGTGCACCTTGATCGCCGGCCTGTTGCCACTGCCAGTACTGTTCATGGTGGCCTTCAGTATCGCGATGATCGTCAACTACCCATGCCTGCAGATGCAGAAAGACCGGATCGCCGCCCATGCCGGCAGCGTCCTGGCGGTCACCGGCCTGATCTTCGCCGCCGGTATCTTCACCGGCATCCTGTCCGGTACCGGCATGGTCGATGCCATGTCCAAGAGCCTGCTGGCCGTCATCCCTGACGCGCTGGGGCCTTATCTGGCCGTGATCACCGCGCTGGTGAGCATGCCGTTTACCTTCTTCATGTCCAACGATGCCTTCTACTACGGCGTTCTGCCGGTACTGGCCGAAGCCGCCAGCCACTACGGCATCACTGCCGTGGAAATGGCCCGCGCCTCAATCGTTGGCCAGCCTGTGCACTTGTTGAGCCCACTGGTTCCATCGACCTACTTGCTGGTAGCCCTGGCGGGTATCGAATTTGGCGATCACCAGCGCTTCACCCTCAAGTGGGCGGTGCTGGTGTGCCTGTGCATAATGGTCGCCGCTTTGCTGATGGGGATTTTTCCGCTGTTCAGCACTCTATAATCGTACAACTTACTGCGCCGGCTCTTAAGGCTGGCGCGGTCTAACACTCGCTCAAAGGAATACACATGGAATGGCTGACCAATCCGGAAATCTGGATTGCCTTCTTCACCCTGACGGCCCTCGAGATCGTCCTGGGCATCGATAACATCATCATGATTTCGATCCTGGTCAGCCGCATGCCCAAGCACATGCAGGCGCGTACCCGGATCTTCGGCCTGGCGCTGGCGATGGTCACGCGGATCCTGTTGCTGCTGTCGATCACTTGGGTCATGCGCCTCACCGACGATCTGTTCGTGGTGTTCGGCCAAGGCATTTCCGGCCGCGACCTGATCCTGTTCTTCGGTGGCCTGTTCCTGCTGTGGAAAAGCTCCCAGGAGATGTACCACGCCCTGGAAGGTGAAGACGAAACCCACGACGAGCCGAAGGGCGCCGGTGGCAAGTTCATCTACACCATCATCCAGATCGCGATCATCGACATCGTGTTCTCCCTGGACTCGGTGATTACCGCCGTTGGTATGGTTTCCCACGTACCGGTGATGGTGGCCGCGATCATCGTCGCCGTACTCGTGATGATGCTGGCCGCCGGCACCATCAGCGATTTCATCGACAAACACCCGTCGCTGAAGATGCTGGCGCTGTCGTTCCTGCTGGTGGTAGGTACCGTGCTGATCGCCGAAGCCTTCGACGTTCACGTGCCAAAAGGCTACGTTTACTTCGCCATGGCGTTCTCCCTGGCGGTTGAAGCGGTGAACATCAAGATGCGTACCGCCATCGCGAAAAAGAAGAAACAGCAGGACCCTGTGAAACTGCGCAAGGACATTCCGGGTCAATAACCTGGACCCGCTGCTGAAAAAGGGGCTTTAGAGCCCCTTTTTTTCATCTGCAAAAAGCTGATTTCATGACAGTTTTGTTTCAATCCCGACTTTAGCTATGCGATGCTGGCGCCGAGCCCATTCGCCAACTACAGCTTAAGTACAAGACGTAGAACGGCACGCGGCACTATTCACTTGCTCCGATTGGAGCACGACTCAACACAGGGGGCCCAGCATGCTGACCCTGCTCAATCTGCTTTCCGCGGTAACCCTGCTGATCTGGGGCACGCACATCGTCCGTACCGGCATCCTGCGGGTCTACGGCTCCAACTTGCGCCAGGTCATCGGGCAGAACATGTCCAAGCGCTGGCTGGCGTTTATCGCCGGCATCCTGGTGACGGCCATGGTGCAAAGCAGCAACGCCACGGCGATGCTGGTGACTTCGTTTGTCGGCCAGGGCCTGATGGGCCTGATGCCCGCCCTGGCGACCATGCTCGGTGCCGATGTCGGTACCGCGCTGATGGCCCGGGTGCTGACCTTTGACCTGTCGTGGCTGTCGCCGCTGTTGATTTTCCTCGGGGTGATTTTCTTCCTGTCGCGCAAACAGACACGCGCCGGGCAGATGGGCCGTGTCGGGATCGGCCTCGGGCTGATCATCCTTGCGCTGCAACTGATCGTCGAAGCCGCGGGCCCGATCACCCACGCGCAGGGCGTCAAAGTCCTGTTCGCCTCGCTGACCGGCGACATCTTGCTCGATGCCCTGGTCGGCGCACTGTTCGCGATGATTTCCTACTCCAGCCTGGCCGCCGTCCTGCTGACCGCGACCCTGGCCGGTGCCGGCGTGATCGGCCTGCACGTGGCCATCGGCCTGGTGATCGGCGCCAACATCGGCAGCGGTGTGCTGGCCTTCCTCAGTACCAGCATGCAGAACGCCGCCGGTCGCCAGGTGGCCCTGGGCAGCCTGCTGTACAAGCTGATCGGCTTGCTGCTGATCATCCCGGTGCTCGACCCGCTGGTCGGTTGGATGGACAACCTGGACTACAGCGCCCAAGGCATGGTGATCACCTTTCACCTGCTCTATAACGTTATCCGTTGCCTGATCCTGCTGCCGACCATTGGCCCAATGTCCCGCTTGTGCGCCTGGTTACTGCCGGAACGCGAAGAGGTCAACGGCCTGGCCAAGCCGCGCCACCTGGACCTGGCAGCACTCGCCACCCCAAGCCTGGCACTGGCCAACGCCGCCCGCGAAACCCTGCGTCTGGGCGACCTGATCGACAACATGCTGACCTCGATGCTGGAGGTGCTGCGCGGCAAGCAAACCGCCATCACCCAGGAAATGCGCAGCCTGAGCGACGATGTCGAGGCGCTCTACAGCGCGATCAAGCTCTACCTCGCGCAAATGCCCCGGGAAGACCTCAGCGAACAGGACAGCCGACGCTGGGCCGAGATCATCGAACTGTCGATCAACCTGAAACTGGCCGGCGACCTGATCGAACGCATGCTGCGCAAGGTCCAGCAGCAAAAGACCTCCCAGCGCCGCTCATTCTCCGAAGTCGGCCTGGAAGAACTCGCGGGCCTGCAAACCCAACTGATCGCCAACCTGCGCCTGGGGCTCTCGGTGTTCCTCAGTGCCGACCCGGAAAGCGCCCGGCAACTGCTGCGGGAAAAGCGCCGCTTCCGCGCCCAGGAGCGTCGCCTGGCCCACGCCCACGTCAGCCGCTTGCAACGTAAAATCGTACAGAGCCTGGAGACCAGTTCCCTGCACCTGGAGCTGATTGCCGACATGAAGCGTCTCAACTCGCTGTTCTGCAGCAGCGCTTATGTGGTGCTGGAAACCACCGACACCGGCGCCCTCTCGGCGGACGATATTGCCGACATCACCCATTCGCCCTGAACGTACGACGGCGAGTGAAGTCAGTTAACAACGGACCTCACTCGCCAGGAAGCCTGTTATGCGTCGCCTGCTATTCGCCTGCCTGCTCATGGGTTCGGCACACACCTTTGCCTTTGACCGCCTGCAAGTCGAGGGCTACACCCTGCCCAACGGCCTGCAATTGCTGCTCAAGCCGGGCAACGAACGCGGCCATGTGGCAATTCGCCTGGTGGTGGGTGTGGGCCTGGATGACTTCAGTTGCGAAGACAAGGAACTGCCGCACCTGCTGGAGCATTTACTGTTCAGCGGGATCGACGGTGGCGGCGAAGGTGAACTGGAAGAACGCATGCAAGCCCTCGGCGGCGACTGGAACGCCTACACCAGCAATGCCGACACCACTTTCGTCATCGAGGCTCCGGCGCAGAACCAGCGCAAGGTGCTCGACCTGCTGCTGGCCATCATCACCCGCACCCAACTGACCGACGCCAACATCAATGCCGCCAAACAGGTGGTGGAGCGCGAAGACGGCGGCCATTACTCACACCTGCAACGGCTGCTGGACCGCCAGGACCTCGGCCACAAGGCCAGCAGTCAGCTTGCCGTCGAACTGGGGCTCAAATGCGCCGAGCGGGCCGAAGTCGAGCACCTGACCCGCGACCAGTTGGAAAAGCTGCGCAAGGCCTGGTACGCCCCCAACAACATGACCCTGATCATCGTCGGCGACCTCGACAAGCTGCTGCCGGCCTATCTCGAACGCACTTACGGCGCACTGGATCCGGTTGACCCCAGCGAACATCGCCCGTTGCCGGAGATTCAACACGCCGCCGCCGTCCGCCGCGACCTGATCCACGGCTGGGTCGGTGACAACGCCAAGCTGCACTGGTTATTCCCCGAGCCGGTGCTGGACGACCAGTACGATGAAACCTTCGACCTGCTCAAGGACTACCTGGATTGGGCGCTGTATCGTCAATTGCGCTTGCAGCACGGCTTGTCCTATGGCCCATGGAGCGAGCGCGAAGTGCTGGGCGGCGTCGGCTTCATGAGCCTCAACGCCGACCTTGAACGCGACAACCTGCCCGAAGCCGAGCACGTGCTGGAAACCCTCAGGGCCCAACTGCTCAAGGACGGCCTCGACCCGGCCACCTTCGCCCGCCTGCAACAAGCCGCCATTGCCCGCCAGGCGTGGGCCGTTCAAGGCAACAGCGCGTTGGCCGACTATTACTGGAGTGCCTCGGGCGACTACGCCAAAGGGCATTTCAGCGACCCGGCCAAGCGCATCAAGGCCGTCAGCCTGGAGCAAGCCAACCAGGCCATGCGCGAGTTGTTCAAGCAGAACGGCTACTGGCGCATCGAGAAACCGTTGTTCAGCTACGATAGCCTCAACTGGATCGCCGCAGGCGCACTGGGGCTGATTGCGATTGTGTTACTAGGCGTGTGGCGTTATCGCAAAGGGATTGCGTAATCGGGCCCCGAGAAAACGGCTAAAACGTTATTCTGTCTGGGATTTTTCCTACAAAGACTGTGAACTGCCGAATGCCTATCCTGACCCACACCATCCAGCGCATCCTCGAGCTGATGAAGCGCTACCCAGGGGTGATTGCACTCGGCGGTTTCATCTCGGGTGTGGGCAGCTTCATCCTGGTGGATCGCCAGCAAGGCATGGCCAGCTGGATCGCGATCATCATGCTGGTGAGCTGGTTATGGCTGATGCTCGAAAACAGCCTCACCCAGCTGTTCAGCAAAGTCTTCAAACGGGAAATCCCCGAACCGCTGCTGCGCTACGCCACGCAGATGATCCATCAGGAAAGCCTGTTTTTTGTCCTGCCGTTCTTTTTTGTCACCACCACCTGGAACAGCGGCCAGTCGATCTTTACCGGCCTGCTGGGCGCGGCGGCGTTGGTCTCCATCACCGACCCGCTGTACTACAAGTGGCTGGCACCCAAGCGCTCGCTGTTTCTCGCACTGCACACCCTGACCCTGTTCGCAGCCCTGCTGACCGCGCTGCCGATCATCCTGCACCTGACCACCGCCGAGAGTTACAAACTGGCCCTCGGCGTGGCGATGGCGCTCTCTATCCCGAGCCTGGCCGTGAGCCTGCCGCTGCGTAGCATCAAGGGCTGGGCGATGCTGTTGGGGGTTACCGCAGCGATTGGTTGCGCCGGCTGGTTCCTGCGCACTTGGGTGCCGCCCGCTACGCTGTGGATGACCGAAGTGGCCATCAGCACCCAATTGCAGGACCGCACGCCCGGCGATGACCTGAAAGAAGTCAGCGCCGCCCAACTGCGCAGCAGCGGGCTGTATGCCTACACCGCGATCAACGCGCCGCGCGGCCTGGATGAGCGGATCTACCATGTGTGGAAATTCAACGGCAAGGAAGTCGACCGCATCGCCCTGGACATCCATGGTGGGCGCAAGGAAGGCTATCGGGCCTGGACCCACAAGCAGAACTTCCCCCCCGACTCGGTAGGACGCTGGCAGGTACGGGTGCTGACCGAAGATGGCCAAGTGATCGGCGTGTTGCGCTTCAAGGTGACTGACCCCGGTCAGGGCGCTACAACGCCAGACGCGCCAAAGTAGGCAGGATCGTGCTATTACGTAGGAATTCTGGAATAGCCAAACAAGCTCGGAGCTTATGACCAGTAGCACAACGGCCGGTGCAGCCCATCTGGACACGTCCACCCAGCCTCCATTGCTGAGGATTACAGGGGATTGGACGCTTGCCCACTATGCCAACCTGAAGAAGCTGTCGGAAAAGCTCGACGGCCAGTACGACGCTGGCGCACGTATCGACCTTAACGGCCTCGGCGCCCTGGACACGGCCGGCGCCTCGCTGCTGGTGGAATTGCTCGGCCCCGAGCGCATCGAACAGTCCGCCGAACAGACCGACTGCAGCCTCTCGACCGCCGACCGCGCGTTACTGAAAACCGTCTACCGCTCTCTGAACGACTTCTGTGTGCCGGTCAAGGAACCCGAAGAAGCCGCCGGCATCATGTTGCTGGCGCGCATCGGCGGCGCGGTCTACACCGTCTGGCAAGACGGCATGAAACTGCTGGGCTTTATCGGCCTGATCCTCGAAACCTTCGCCCGTGGCGTATTCCGGCCCAAGCGCTGGCGCGTGACGCCAATGGTTGCGCATATCGAACAAACCGGCCTCGACGCGGCCCCCATCGTGGCCTTGCTGACCTTCCTGGTGGGCGCAGTGGTGGCGTTTCTCGGTGCCACGGTGCTGGCCAGTTTTGGCGCGAGTATCTTCACCGTGGACCTGGTGGCGTTCTCCTTCCTGCGGGAGTTCGGCGTGTTGCTCACCGCGATCCTGATGGCGGGCCGCACCGCCAGTGCCTTCACCGCACAGATCGGCTCGATGAAGGCCAACGAAGAGATCGATGCGATCCGCACCCTGGGCCTCGACCCGATGGAGTTGCTGGTGCTGCCCCGCGTACTGGCATTGCTGGTGGCGCTGCCGATGCTGACGTTCCTGGCAATGCTCTCGGGCATTATCGGCGGCGGTGTGGTGTGTGCCGTGGCCCTGGATATTTCGCCGGCAATGTTCCTGTCGCTGCTGCAATCGGACATTGGCGTGCAGCACTTCCTAGTCGGCATGGTCAAGGCGCCGATCTTCGCGTTCCTGATCGCGGCCATCGGCTGCCTCGAAGGTTTCAAGGTCAGCGGCAGCGCCGAGTCCGTCGGCGCCCACACCACCTCCAGTGTGGTGCAATCGATTTTCGTGGTGATCGTGCTGGATGCGGTCGCCGCACTGTTCTTCATGGAGATGGGCTGGTGAGTCGTTTACGCCGTGCGCCCACTGAGGCGGTGATCGAAGTCCGCGGGCTGTGCAACCGCTTTGGTTCGCAAAGCGTGCACGAGAACCTCGACCTGGACTTGTACAAGGGTGAAATCCTCGCCGTCGTCGGTGGCTCCGGCAGCGGCAAGTCGGTGCTGCTGCGCAGCATCATCGGTTTGCGCCAGCCCAGCGAAGGCCAGGTGCGGGTGTTCGGGCAGAACTTGCCGAGCCTGTCGGAACACGAGCGGTCGCTGGTGGAGCGGCGCTTCGGCGTGCTGTTCCAGAAGGGCGCGCTGTTTTCCTCGCTGACGGTCACCGAGAACGTTGCGTTGCCACTGATAGAGCATGCCGGCCTCAGCCGTCCCGATGCCGAGCACCTGGCGGCAGTGAAACTGGCGTTGGCCGGGCTGCCGCTGTCGGCCGCCGACAAATACCCCTCGTCACTCTCCGGCGGCATGATCAAGCGCGCGGCCCTGGCCCGTGCCCTGGCGCTGGACCCGGACATCCTGTTTCTCGATGAACCCACCGCCGGCCTCGACCCGATCGGCGCCGCCGCCTTCGATCAACTGATCCTGACCCTGCGCGATGCGCTGGGCTTGAGCGTGTTCCTGGTCACCCACGACCTCGACACGCTGTACACCATCACCGACCGCGTAGCGGTGCTGGCGCAGAAAAAGGTACTGGTGGCGGATGCCATCGATGTCGTCTCGGAAACCGACGACGCCTGGATTCACGAATACTTCCATGGCCCACGGGGCCGCGCGGCATTGGATGCCGCTCAACTGCTCAACGAGGTATGACATGGAAACCCGAGCCCATCATGTGATGATCGGTCTGTTCAGCGTGATCGTCGTGGTCGGCGCCATGCTGTTTGGCCTGTGGCTGGCCAAGTCCAGCGTCGACAGCGCATTCCAGGATTACGAAGTGGTGTTCAACGAGGCGGTCAGCGGACTGTCCCAAGGCAGTGCCGTGCAGTACAGCGGGATCAAGGTGGGCGACGTCACCAGCCTGCGCCTCGACCCGAAAGACCCGCGCCGGGTGCTGGCGCGCATCCGCCTGGCCGGGCAGACGCCGATCAAGGAAGACACCCAGGCCAAGCTGGCCCTGACCGGCATTACTGGCACCTCGATCATCCAGCTCAGCGGCGGTACGCCCCAAAGCCCTGAGCTCAAGGGCAAGGACGGCAACCTGCCGGAAATCATTGCGTCGCCATCGCCGATCGCGCGACTGCTGAACAACAGCAACGACCTGATGACCAGCATCAACTTGCTGCTGCACAACGCCAATCACATGTTCTCCCGGGAGAACGTCGACCGCCTCAGCAATACCCTGGACAACCTGCAACAGACCACCGGCGCGATTGCCGATCAGCGCGGCGACATCAAGGTGGTGATGCAGCAATTGATGCAGGTGAGCAAACAGGCCAGCGCCACCCTGGAGCAAACCACCGCGCTGATGCGCAACGCCAACGGTTTGCTCAACGACCAGGGTAAGCAGGTTTTCGGCAGTACTGAAAAGGCCATGCAGTCCCTTCAACAGAGCACGGCCACGATCGACACCTTGCTGACCAACAACAAGGATTCCCTGAACAGCGGCATGCAGGGTCTCAACGAACTGGCGCCAGCGGTGCGCGAGCTGCGGGAAACCCTGGGTTCGTTGCGCGCCATTTCCCGCCGCCTGGAAGCCAACCCCAGCGGTTACCTGCTGGGCAGCGACAAGAACAAGGAGTTCACGCCATGAAGCGTGCGTACCAAATGATCGCCCCCGTTGCGCTGGTATTGGTCAGTGCGTGTTCCATCCTGCCGAAGGCGGATCCCTCGGACGTGTACCGGTTGCCATCGGCGCAGGCCGCCACGCAGGCCAGCCCGGTGGCCTGGTCGCTGCGGGTGGCGAAGCCGCAGACCAGCGAATTCCTCGACAGCCCGCGGATTGCCGTGGTGCCTAACGGTGACTTGATCAGCAGCTATGCGAATTCCCGCTGGAGCGATCCAGCCCCCGTGCTGTTGCGTAACCGGTTGCTGGACGGGTTCCAGCGGGATGGGCGGGTGACGTTGCTCAGTACCGATGAGACCAATCTGCAGGCGGACTTTGAGTTGGGCGGGCAGTTGCAGGCGTTTCAGAGTGAGTATCGCGGCAGCGCAGTTGAAGTGGTGATACGGCTGGACGCACGGTTGGTGCGCGGCAGTGATCAACGGATTATTGCCAGCAAGCGGTTCGAGGTGAGGCAGCCGGTGGGGGATACCAAGGTGCCGGCGGTGGTAGCCGGGTTTGGTCAGGCTGGCGATGTACTGAACAGGCAGGTGGTGGATTGGGCCGTCGGCCTGGGAAACCGCGCTTTTGTGGCGAGGGAGCTTGCTCCCGTTGGGCTGCGCAGCAGCCCCAAAACCAGTCAATGAGCTTTGACTGACACACCTGCGATAACTGACTGGGGCCGCTTCGCGGCCCAACGGGAGCAAGCTCCCTCGCCACAGGGATTCAGGTCTTAGCCGAAGAACCAGTAGCACACCGCAATCGCCGCCACCACACCAGCAAACTCCGCCAACAACGCACACCCCACCGCATGCCGTGCCCGCTGGATTCCCACCGAGCCAAAGTACACCGCCAACACATAGAACGTGGTCTCGGTGCTGCCCTGAATCGTCGCCGCCACCAGCGCCGGGAAGCTGTCCACGCCCTGGGTCTGCATGGTCTCAATCAACATCGCCCGCGCCGCACTGCCGGAGAACGGCTTGACCATCGCGGTCGGCAGCGCATCGACAAAGCGCGTGTCCATGCCGGTCCAGGCCACCACGTGGCGAATGCCTTCCAGGCCGAAATCCAGCGCGCCGGACGCCCGCAACACGCCCACTGCACACAGCATCGCCACCAGGTACGGCAGCAGGTTCTTGGCAACGTCGAAGCCCTCTTTGGCACCTTCGACAAACGCCTCGTAGACCTTGACCTTGCGCAGCGCGCCGATCACCAGGAACAACATGATCAGCCCGAACAGCGTGAGGTTGCCGAGGATCGACGACAGCCCCGCCAGCGCAGTGGCTGAGAGCGTCGCCAGCAAGGCCATGAAGCCACCCAGTACCAGCGCACCCGGAATCAGATACGCCAGCACCACCGGGTCCCACAGCCGCAGGCGTTGCATCACCGCCACCGACAACAGGCCCACCAGGGTCGAGGCGCTGGTGGCCAGCAGGATCGGCAGGAACACCAGCGTCGGGTCCGCCGCACCTTGCTGGGCGCGGTACATGAAGATGGTGACCGGCAGCAGGGTCAGGGAAGACGCGTTGAGTACCAGGAACAGGATCTGCGCGTTGCTGGCGGTATTGGGGATAGGGTTGAGCTCTTGCAGCGCCTTCATGGCCTTGAGGCCGATGGGCGTAGCGGCGTTATCGAGGCCCAGGCCGTTGGCGGCGAAGTTGAGCGTGATCAAGCCGATGGCCGGGTGACCGGCAGGCACTTCCGGCATCAGGCGCCGGAACAGTGGCCCCAGGGCCTTGGCCAGCCAGTCGACGATCCCGGCTTTCTCGGCGATACGCAGGAAGCCCAGCCACAAGGTCAGGGTGCCGAACAGCAACACCATCACCTCGACCGACAGCTTGGCCATGGCGAAAATGCTTTCCACCATGGCCGCAAAGATCCCGGCATTCCCGCCGATCAGCCATTGCGCCAGCGCAGACACCATCGCCACGATAAAGAAGCCAAGCCACAGGCCATTGAGCATCAGTTGAATCCCCCGAAAGATGGGGCGAATGATAGCGGGGCTGGCAGAAACGACAAACCCCGGATTTTCCGGGGTTTGTGTAGGAGCCAGTCCTGGCGGTCAGCCGCGAGTGGTCTCGCCGGCCGGCAGCACTTGCTTGGTGCGCCAGTGCGGCAGGGAGTTCCAGTAGCGCTCGCCCTTGGCATCGTCGTACATGCCTTCCCAACGGGAGATGACCAGTACGGCCAGGGCGTTGCCGATCACGTTCAGTGCGGTACGGGCCATGTCCATGATGCGGTCGACACCGGCGATGAACGCCAGGCCTTCCAGCGGAATGCCCACGCTGCCCAGGGTCGCCAGCAGTACCACGAAGGACACGCCCGGCACGCCGGCGATGCCTTTGGAGGTGACCATCAGGGTCAGCACCAGCATCAGTTGCTGGCCAATCGACAGGTCGATGCCATACAGCTGGGCGATAAAGATCGCCGCGATGCTCTGGTACAGGGTCGAACCGTCGAGGTTGAACGAGTAGCCGGTCGGTACCACGAAGCTGCAGATCGCCTTCGGCGCGCCGTAGGCTTCCATCTTCTCGATCACACGCGGCAGCACGGTTTCAGAGCTGGCAGTGGAGTAGGCCAGCACCAGCTCATCCTTGAAGATGCGCATCAACTTGATCACCGAGAAGCCGAACAGGCGGGCGATCAGGCCGAGGACCACAAAGGCGAAGAACAGGATGGCGACGTAAACCAGAATCACCAGCTTGGCCAGCGGCAGCAGCGAGGCGAAGCCGAAGTTGGCGACGGTCACCGCGATCAGGGCAAATACACCGATCGGGGCGTATTTCATGATCATGTGGGTGACTTTGAACATGCTCTCGGACACGCCCTGGAACATGGTCACCAGGGGCTCGCGCAATTCAGGCTTGAGGCTCGACAAGCCGAGGCCGAACAACACCGAGAAGAAGATGATCGGCAGCATGTCGCCACGGGCCACGGCGGCGAAGATATTCGACGGGATCAGGTTGAGGATCGTCTCGATGAACGCGTGCTCGTGCTGGACCTCGGCGGCGGTGGCCGTGTATTTGGAAATGTCGACGGTACCCAGGGTACTCATGTCGATGCCGGTACCCGGATGGAACAGGTTGGCCAGCAACAGGCCGACCACAATGGCAATGGTGGTGACCACTTCGAAGTAAAGGATGGTTTTAACGCCGATCCGGCCGAGCTTTTTCGCATCGCCAACACCGGCGATTCCGACAATCAGCGACGAAATCACGATCGGGATAACGATCATCTTGATCAGGCGGATAAAGATATCGCCAGCGGGCTGCAACACGTTGCTGATCCACCAGGCCTTTTCAGCACTGAAATGGTTAAGCACCGCACCGATTGCAATCCCCAGCACCAGACCGATGAGGATCTGCCAGGCGAGGCTTAGCTTTGCCTTCTTCATGTCATTACCCTTACTTCAAGTGGACTCAGGCAGATGCGCCAGCAGCTGGAACGCTCGAGAGCGAAAAAGTGTGTGCATCTGCCCCCGTAGAAGGTCACCGCAGTTGGCCGATATGGCTCACTGGCAGGCGAAAAAAGGCGCAACTATTCCGATGCAAGGAGGCGACGTCTAATGCCGTAAACGCCTACCCTATGCCGAATCGGCATGAGTTTTTTTGAGTTTTTCTGTCTGAACGGTCAGTTCGAATACGACATTTCGGCAGGCATAAATGCCGCGAACCGGCCATTTCAGGCTCGCGCAGGGTTTTTTGAAAATCTACGGTCGCAGTTGAAAACCCCTGAAAATTCCTACGCATACCATCGAAAAACTCGTCTGGCAGGAGACAAACTTTCTCGATAGATGGTCACGCGGAAACACCAAGAAATGGTTGGGCGGACGCAAAAAGGAGAATTGCCGCTATGGGCGGCATGACAGAAGCGGGCATAGGAGCCGCAAGCCCGTCGCAAGTTCCACAAACCATCGGCTTGGGAACTTGCGTCGCAGCTTTTCACCTGACCCGGCCCTTGCGCAGGCACTCCCTGTCCCCGTAGGTCACGCCGATCCAAACGATCAGAGCAACCCGGCCCCTTGGTCATGCACCACCCTTGTCGGGCGATGCAAACAGAAAGAAGCACGGCGCTTCTTTCTATGGACGTTAAGCCGGTAGACGACAGCGTCGTCAGACCGAACCTAGTACCAATTCGGATCTTTCTTGAGCTGTTCCATCAGCAGCTTTTGCATGCCTTCGTCCGGCTTGCCAAGAAAACGGTAGTCGGCGTGCCGCGTTGGCGATTTGTCCGCGGGCAAGCCCGCCGGGACTTCTACCAACATCGCGTAAGCATCTTCCTTGTCGAAGCTGAAAGCGACGATCAGGCGCTTGTTCAGGCATGTGTCTGCGGTTTCACAGAGCGGCCCGACCAAGTACTTGTCACCATCCTCTTCAACGGCATTCATCTGTTCAGCGCTACCCGAAAGGTTCATCACCCATTCAGGCAGGCGCTCTTCCTTCTTGACCACGCTCTGCCAGGTCTCGCGGTACTGCGGGTCCGCACTCAGCAGTTCGTTGGCTCGGGACTGGCCATCATTGGCAGCCAGCACCAAGCCGCTGCCGCCCAACAACAGGGCGGCAGCCAGGACTTTAAGGGACGAGTTGAACATGCTTAGCCTCGACCACGACGGCCAAAGAAGAAGGAAGCGATGAACATCACCAGGAAGACCACAAACAGAATCTTGGCGATACCCGTAGCGGTGCCCGCGATACCACCGAAGCCCAGGACTGCAGCCACAATGGCGATGATCAGAAATGTGATTGCCCAACTCAACATGGTGATTCTCCTTACGCTTCTTTTAGGGGTAACAGCGGTAGAGCCTGCGGTCGCTCGATTCGAGGACCGTGTATTGCCTAGAACACCCAGCGTTCCTGCGATGGCAGGTCGCCGAGGGTGGAGTCCTGTTCAACCGCCGCCAATTGCGGGGTTGTCACATCGGCGGCAGTGCTGCCGACGGAGCGGAAATGGGTCTGGGTCATCATCGGACGTTCAAACTGCACGACTTGCTGCTGACTCTGCTGCCAATGCGCCAATTGCTGACCGCCAATCAAGGTCACCATCAGGGCCAGGCTGGCAAACAGCCCCTGTTGCAGGCGCAGTGGCGATACACGCAGTTGGGTCAGGCTTTGGCGAGTCATGCTGTATCTCTCCCGCATTCTGATTATTCGTAGATGAAACTCGTATGAGGTGTATTGCAGCCTGCGTGCCAGTTTTTTAACAAAATAAAACCCAATAAAATCAACAAGTTAAAAACAAAAGCGCTTTGACACCACGAGCATCCTGCACGATGCCCCTATCCTTGCCGTGCGAAATGCACGATGGTCACTGGTCGGATCAAGGGATAGGAAGGCAACGTTCGACTGCCGAAGTGGCAAGAGGGAGACAAAAACGCCTCTTGTGGGCGTCTTTGTAAGAAGAAGCGCAGATAGCTGCGCGGTGACGGCTTTAATCAATCAGAATAAACCATGCAACTTGCCCGATTATTCCGGGACTAAACAACATCATTCATTCTTAAGGGAGCGCGGGACAGATGGAATCAGCCAAGGAACTTCAAGGCCGCATTCTTTTAGTGGATGACGAATCCGCGATCCTTCGCACCTTCCGTTACTGCCTGGAAGATGAAGGCTACACCGTAGCCACCGCCAACAGCGCCGCCCAGGCCGATGCCTTGTTGCAACGCCAGGTGTTTGACCTGTGCTTCCTGGACCTGCGCCTGGGCGAAGACAACGGCCTGGATGTACTGGCGCAAATGCGTATCCAGGCGCCGTGGATGCGCGTGGTGATCGTCACGGCCCACTCGGCCGTCGACACCGCCGTGGATGCGATTCAGGCCGGCGCGGCCGACTACCTGGTAAAGCCTTGCAGCCCCGATCAATTGCGCCTGGCCACGGCCAAACAGCTGGAAGTGCGCCAGCTCTCGGCACGCCTGGAAGCCCTGGAAGGCGCAGTGCGCCAGCCCAAGGACGGCCTCGACTCCCATAGCCCGGCGATGATGGTGGTGCTGGAAACCGCACG
The DNA here is from genome assembly GCF_013385345.1 of Pseudomonas sp. I8001. NCBI lineage: Bacteria > Pseudomonadati > Pseudomonadota > Gammaproteobacteria > Pseudomonadales > Pseudomonadaceae > Pseudomonas > Pseudomonas sp. I8001. The sequence continues at coordinate 745,568 of NZ_JACAQC010000007.1, read as the reverse complement.
CCAGGTGGCGGGCACTGATGCCAACATCCTGATTCTCGGCGAGTCCGGCACCGGTAAAGGTGAACTGGCCCGGGCGATCCACGGTTGGAGCAAACGCGCGAAAAAATCCTGCGTCACCATCAACTGCCCATCGCTGACGGCGGAACTGATGGAAAGCGAGTTGTTCGGTCATAGCCGTGGTGCGTTTACCGGCGCCAGCGAAAGCACCCTCGGCCGCGTCAACCAGGCCGATGGCGGCACCTTGTTTCTCGACGAGATCGGCGACTTTCCGCTTACTTTACAACCCAAGTTGCTGCGCTTTATCCAGGACAAGGAATACGAGCGCGTCGGCGACCCGGTGACGCGCCGTGCCGATGTGCGAATCCTCGCCGCAACCAACCTGAACCTGGAAGACATGGTTCGCGACGGCCGTTTCCGCGAAGACCTGCTGTATCGCCTGAATGTCATCACCTTGCACCTGCCGCCCCTGCGCGAACGCAGCGAAGACATCCTGACCCTGGCCGACCGCTTCCTGGCGCGCTTCGTGAAGGAATATGCGCGGCCGGCACGCGGCTTCAGCGATGAAGCCCGTGAGGCACTGCTCAACTACCGCTGGCCGGGGAACATCCGCGAGCTGCGCAACGTGGTTGAGCGGGCCAGCATCATCTGCCCGCAGGAAAAAGTTGAGATCAGCCACCTCGGCATGGCCGAGCAGCCGACTAACAATGCCCCGCGTATCGGTGCGGCGTTGAGCCTGGATGAACTGGAAAAGGCGCATATCGGCGCCGTGCTGGCCACCAGCGACACCCTGGACCAGGCGGCCCGAACCCTTGGCATTGATGCGTCGACGCTGTATCGCAAACGCAAACAATACAACCTGTGAGCTGTAGCCTATGAAGCTTGCGATGACCCTGCGCACTCGGTTGTTCCTGAGTATTTCCGCGCTGATCACCGTCGCCCTGTTGGGGTTGCTGCTGGGGCTGGTGAGCGTCATGCAAATGGCCAAGACCCAGGAATCGTTGATTCGCAGCAACTTCATCACATTGGACCTGGGGCTCAAGCTTCGGCAGACCCTCGGCGACCAGTTGATGATCATGCTCAATGAACAGCCGAATACCGCTGCGCTGGAAGACTCCAAGCAACGCTATTTCGCCCTGTTGCAGCAAGGTATCGACCACGAACAAAAGGACGCGGTAACCAGCGGTTTTACCCAGGCCAAGACCAATTACCTGAGCTTTCTCGAGGCGTTCGATGAAAAGGAGAATGCTCCGCCGCAACTGCGCAACAACGACGAGCTGACCAAACGCTTCAACATCCTGCGCAACGGCCTGATCACCGAGCACAAGAAAGCCCTGGATAACATCAACGATACCGAACACAAGTCCCGTGAACGTGCGCTGCTGATTGCCGGCCTGCTGGGCCTGGTCGGGCTGGCGGTGCTGATCATCGGTTTCGTTACCGCCCACGGTATCGCCCGACGCTTTGGCGGGCCGATCGAAGCGCTGGCCAAGGCCGCCGACAAGATCGGCCAGGGCAACTTCGAAGTCACGCTGCCCATTTCATCCGCAGCGGAAATGAACCTGCTGACCCGACGCTTCGGCATCATGGCCGAGGCGTTGCGCCAGCATCAGGCAACCAATGTCGACGAGCTGCTGGCCGGGCAACAACGCTTGCAGGCGGTGCTCGACAGCATCGACGACGGCCTGCTGATGATCGACCGCCAGGGTCGCCTGGAACACCTTAACCCGGTGGCACAACGTCAACTCGGCTGGGACGAGAATCGCCTGGGCCAAGGCCTTGGCGACGCCCTGGGCCGCCCGGAACTGGATGAACAACTGCAGCTGGTACTGCGCGGCGGCAATCTGGAGCGCGCACCTGAAGACCTGGAAGTAGAGGTTGAGGGTGAGCTGCGCCTGCTGACGTACAGCCTGACGCCGGTCAGCCATACCCAGGGGCACATTCTGGGCGCGGTGATGGTGCTGCATGACGTTACCGAGCAGCGTGCCTTTGAACGAGTGCGCAGTGAGTTTGTATTGCGCGCGTCCCATGAATTACGCACGCCGGTGACGGGCATGCACATGGCCTTCGGCTTGTTCCGGGAACGGGCGAAGTTTCCTGCGGAGTCGCGCGAAGCGGACCTGCTGGATACGGTCAACGAGGAAATGCAGCGCCTGATGCAGTTGATCAACGACTTGCTCAACTTCTCGCGCTACCAGAATGGCTTGCAGAAACTCACCCTGGGCCCGTGTGACATCAGCGACCTGCTCGAACATGCCCGCGCCCGCTTCGCGGAGCAGGCGAATGCGCAGAACATCGAACTGCTGGTTGAGGAACAATCCCCGCTACCGAGGTTGCATGCCGATCGAGCGCAGCTGGAAAGGGTGCTCGACAATTTGCTGGGCAATGCCCTGCGGCACACAGCCGACGGTGGGCAGATCCGCTTGCAGGCGCGTCGTCATGGCGAACGGGTGATTGTCAGCGTTGAAGACAACGGTGAAGGCATTGCCTACGGCCAGCAGGGACGAATCTTCGAACCGTTTGTGCAGGTAGGCCGCAAGAAAGGCGGCGCCGGGCTGGGCCTGGCGCTGTGCAAGGAGATCGTGCAATTGCACGGTGGCCGCATGGGGGTGTATTCGCGGCCGGGGCAGGGGACGCAGTTCTACATGGCGTTGCCCCTGTAGGACCAACGCGCCAACCGTTATTGGTGATTCAACGCCCGCAGGATCGCAGCACTTTCGGCATCCGGCGTCCCATCAAACAGCGACGCCCGGAAATGCATCTGGAACGCGGCCACCACATGCCGCGTCGCCACATCCAGCTCGCCCGTCTGCGGCGTCGGATAGCCCAGCTTCGCCAACTCTTCCTGGAACCAGGTAATGCTCGGCAGATCGGCTGCGTACTGCACCTGGTAACGGGCCACCGCCTTGGCGTCCGGCCACATGCCCAGCCCTTCATCCGCCAGGCGCTTCCAGGGGAACAACGGCCCCGGGTCCAGCTTGCGCAGCGGGGCAATGTCGCTATGGCCGATGATGTTTCGCGGGTCGATGCCGTTGCGTTTGCTGATGTCCTTGAGCAGCACCACCAGTGACTGCACCTGCGCTTCGGAATAGGGATACCAGACGCGGCCCGTCGGCAAATCCCGATAACCCGGGTTCACGATCTCGATCCCGATGGAGCTGGAGTTGAGCCAGGTGCGGCCCATCCATTCACTTTCTCCGGCATGCCAGGCGCGCTGGCTTTCATCCACGAGCTTATAGATGGTGGCCGAGGCGTCATCACCGATCAGGTAATGACTGCTGACCTGGCCATGGGTCAACAGCGCCAGGGAGCGCTCAAGGGACGCCGAGGTGTAGTGCACGACGACAAACTGCACACGATTGTCGTGGTTCACCGAAGGATGACTGGTGTCCAGGCGAGGGCCGCTCGCGCAACCGGCGAGCAGGAGAAACAGAAAGGCAGAACACAGAAGTTTCATGGCAGCAAATAGTACGCTTAAGACGATAATGCAACAGTGTAACGTACCGTTTGCTGCCAGGCGGCCAAATGCGATGTTTTAAACAAAATGGAACATTTCCGGTCAGGCCGCCTGCACCTGATTACGCCCCGCCGCCTTGGCACGATATAACGCCTCGTCAGCGCGCTTGAGCGCCAGGTCACTGCGTTCTCCGGGCTGAAACTGCGCCATGCCCATGGACACCGTAATCGTCACCGGCTCGCCCTTGAAGTGAAACGGGCAGGCTTGGATGGCTGCACGCAGGGTTTCACCCACCGCCAACGCATCGGACAGCGACGAGTTGGGCATCAGCAGTACAAACTCTTCACCGCCAAAACGCGCGATGAAGTCGTTCGGCCGCAGGCGTTTGCGAAGCACCGTGGCGATGATTTTCAGCACCTTGTCGCCCGCCAGATGACCATAGCCGTCGTTGATGCGCTTGAAGTGATCGAGGTCCAGCATCGCCAGTGACAGGTTATTTCCACGCTGGTGCCAGGCGTTGACCTCCTGCTCCAGGCGCTCGCTCCAGGCAGCGCGGTTGGGTAGTGCGGTGAGCGGATCGATCAGGGCTTTCTGGCGCTGAACCTCAAGGTGTTCACGGTAGCCCTGAGCCTCTTGCTCCATATTGGCGACCCGTTCGGCCAGGCCCTTGAGCCGTGCAGCCACTTCCTGTTCGCGCTGGTCACGCTGGTGGCGGTGTTCATCCATGGTGCCCAGCAGCCCTTCGAGATGGCTCTCCAGCACGTGCTTGAGGCTGTCGAGGTCCGCGGCGTCCTGCATGCTGGTTTGCAAACCATCCACTTGTTCGCGGATCTGGGTATCCAGTTCCCTGGCCGCCGAGCGGCTGTCGGCGTGGCCGTCACTGGCGACCTGCAGGTGCCCCTGGAACGCCTCGAGACGATCGTTGAGTTGCTTGAGGTAGGCTTCAAACTCGTGCTGGCCGCTGTCGGTGATCGCCAGCATCAACACCGCCAGGTCATCGAGGATCGGCAGCAATTCGTACCAGTTCAATCCGTGGGCCAGGCGTTCACGCATGGCTTCGGCCTGGGGCCGATGGCGCTCGGGCAGCGAGAGGTCTTCCAGTAAGCCGAGCAGGGTATCTTCGATGTGCTTGGCCACCGAACTGTAAGACGGCTCGGGAGTGTCGGGCAGGGCGTAGGCTTGATCCGCTTGCAGCTCGTCTGCGTTCAGCTCTGCCTGCTCGGGCGATTCTTGCGGTTCATCGGCCAGGACCGGGGGCAGGGAAAGACTGCCGATCTCTGTCCGCTCCGGCTCACGGGCCTGCACCTCTGGCACCTCGACCATGGCGGCGAGAGCGCTCTCAAGCTCAACCTCCGCTTCGATCGGTTGCTCGGGTTCTGGCGTTTCGATAATCGTAGCGGGTGCCTCGACGACAGGCGCTGTGACCGCGACGGCCGGAACAACAGGCACTGCTTCGCTGACAGCGTCGGCAGCCTCTACTGGCGATACCGGCTCAGGGGGCGACTCGATGGGGGCCGGGACCTTCGGCTGCGGCGAAAAAGCCCGCAGCGCCTGGGCCAGTTCCGCCGATTGCGCCGGCGCTTCAACTTCATCCACCGGCCTGGGCTTTGGCGCAGCAGGCGCCGGAGAAGCCGGGCGGGATGGCGTGGGCGCTTCAACCTCCGGCGTGTCGATTGCGTCCTTGGTGCCAAACAGACGCTGCAACAGCCCCGGGCTCGAACGGCTGGTTTCGCCCTCCGGCTCCAGGTTACTCAACGCCTGCCCCTGGAGGCCGCTCAGCTCACTCAGCAACAGCGGGATCTCCCGCGCCTGGCCAACCCGACCGTCCAGCTGCTTGGCGAAAGCCTTCAGCGGGCGACTCACGTCCCGTGGCAAGGGCAGTTTCTGCAACTGAGTGACCAGGGCCGTCAACGCGCTGCCGATCTGGTCAACCCGGGTTTCGCGGCGCTGCTCCGAATCCAGCACGGCCTTTTCCAGGCGCGGCAGCAATGCAGCGAGGGCGGCGTCCATGTCGTCGGTGCGCACCACATCGCGCATTTCCTTCATGCATTGGTCAACCGCTCGGTCGGTCCCTTCTGCCGCCAGGGTGCTGCGCACCAGCCCTCGGCGCAGCAGGTCGAGGCGGGCGGCCCAGCGACGCTCGAGCTTTTCTTGTTGCTCGACGCTTTTAAGGTATTTCTCTTTCCAACGCTGGGCGTCGTCGCTCATGCAAGGGGTCCGCGAGGGCCGGGGCTCAACGCGGGCAATGCATCAGCCGTGAGCGAACCCGGCAGACGAATCTCTACCGCGACGGGCAGGTGATCGGAGATGGGCTGCGCCAGTACCTGCACACTTTCGAGTGTCAGGGTCGGGCTGAGCAGGATGTGATCAAGACAACGTTGCGGTCGCCAGCTGGGAAAGGTGGCTTCGACTTGCGGCGCCAGCAACCCAAGGTCGCGCAACGGGGAATTCTGTAGCAGGTCGCTGGCGTGGGTGTTCATGTCCCCCATCAGCACTTGGTGTTTGTAGTTGCCAATCAACTCGCGGATGTAGGCCAACTGCAGGGTGCGGGTTCGTGCCCCCAACGCGAGGTGCATCATCACCACGACCAATGCTTCCGGCCCTTCGCCGAATCGTACGAGAATTGCACCGCGGCCTTTCGGGCCAGGCAACGGGTGGTCCTCGATCGCCCACGGTTTCAGACGGCTGAGCACACCATTGCTGTGCTGGCCGAGTTTGCCGAGGTTGCGATTGAGTTGTTGATACCAGTAGGGAAAGGCACCGAGCTGGGCAAGGTGCTCGACCTGGTTGATGTAGCCGGAACGCAGGCTGCCACCATCGGCCTCCTGCAGGGCTACCAGGTCGAAGTCACCCAGCAGGTCGCCGATCTTTTGCAGATTGCCGGCACGCCCATTGTGGGGCAGCAGGTGCTGCCAGCCACGGGTCAGGTAATGCCGGTATTTCTCGGTACTGATACCCACCTGGATATTGAAACTGAGCAGGCGCAACCGACTGTCAGCCGGCAGGCCCGTGGATTCCAGGTGATGTTCGTTGACCTTCGGGTCATGCAGGCCAACGACACGTTCAGTACCCCAGCGACGCATGACGGGCCCCTTACTTGGCTGCGCGCTCTTTGGCGATCAATTGGTCGGCCACGTTCAGCGCCTGCTCTTCGCCGCCGGCACTGCCGATGTCAAAGCGGTATTTGCCGTTGACGATCAGCGTCGGTACGCCTTGCACGCCGTATTTCTGGGCCAGTTCCTTGTATTGGGCCATCTTGCCCTTCACAGCGAACGAGTTGAATGTCTCCAGGAACTTGGTTTTGTCGACGCCTTGGGTGGCGACGAAATCGGCCATGTCTTCAGGCTTCACAAGGCGCTTGCCTTCTTTCTGGATGGCATTGAAGACAGCCGCGTGAACCTTGTGTTCTACACCCATGGTGTCCAGGGTAATGAACAGCTGGCCGTGGGCGTCCCATGGGCCGCCGAACAGGGCAGGAATACGTTTGAAGTTCACGTCCTCAGGCAGCTTCTCGACCCACGGATTGATGACTGGCTCAAAAGCGTAGCAATGCGGGCAGCCATACCAGAACAGCTCCACCACTTCGATCTTGCCCGGTACGGAAACCGGCACAGGATTGGCCAGCTCAACGTAGGTTTTACCGGCTTCAAGCGGCACATTATCGGCAGCTTGTGCGGTCATGCCGAAAAGGCTGGCAGTGACGAGAGCGGCGCTGAGGATCAGATTACGCATGCTTTACTCCTGGACAAATAAAGTCGCCTCACGCGACCTTTGTTGTGACAGGTCTACGCGGGCATGAGTTCGTTAGTGTAACGGCACCGGCCACAAAAAAGGGCAGCCTGGGCCACCCTTTTTATGCTTGCATCGACGGATTAATCGAGCGTTAACGTAGCCGGGGCACTTAGTGCAGGCCCTGGATGTATTGGGACACGGCTTCGATGTCCTTGTTGCTGAGTTTCGCGGCGATGCTCTGCATGATCTTGGTATCGCCGTCGTTGGTGCGATTGCCTTCGCGGAAGTCCGTCAGCTGTTTGCCGATGTACTGGGCATGCTGGCCGCTCAAGTGCGGGAAGCCAGCGGCAGCAAGGCCTGCGCCGTTAGGCGAGTGGCAGCCGAGGCAGGAAGGCATGCCTTTTTCCAGGTTGCCGCCGCGGAACAATTCTTCACCGCGGGCCACCAGTTTCGGATCAGCAGCTCCCACACTGCCTTTCTGGCTGGCAAAATACGCCGCGATATCCGCCAGGTCCTGATCGCTGAGGTTGGTCAACAAGCCGGTCATTTCCAGGACCGTACGCTTGCCGTCCTTGATGTCGTGCATCTGCTTGGTCAGGTAACGCTCACCCTGGCCGGCCAGTTTTGGAAAGTTAGGCGCCGGGCTATTACCGTCCGGTCCATGGCAAGCACCACATACGGCGGCTTTCGCCTGGCCAGCAGTGGCGTCGCCTGCGGCATGGGCAACACCGGTGATGCCCAGGGTCAACAGCAGACTCACGATCAGTTTGTTCATCAGCTAATCCAACTACGGCTAAGGGTTAAAGAGTTATGGACCGGGTTCACTCACCATCAACTGAATGACGGCATGGTAATCCTCGGTACTGCAGTCCATGCACAAACCACGCGGCGGCATCGCCTTGAAACCCTGGGTCACGTGTTGCACCAGCGTGTCCATACCTTGAGCCAATCTTGGCTTCCAGGCTGCCTGGTCACCCCGTCCAGGGGCGTTGGGCAGCTGTCCGGCATGGCAGGCCCCGCAAAAGCGGTTGTACACAGCCTCCGGTTCCTGTGTAGCCTGCGCACTGTAAAGTGGCATCAAGAAACCGAAGGCCAGCAGCCACTTGGTCATACATCGACCTTTTCAGGGTTTGAGAGCGTTTTGCGTTCTAATGCGCAATAAAGGTCTATCGCTCCCGTGAACTTCATCCTTCGCTGGGACAAAGCACACACAAAATCTGCGGCATTATATACTGGCGCTACTGAAACGGAAACGACACCGCTTGCCGCACCTATTCCCGGCACCGCCCACATCGGAAAACTCATGCAACTCAAGAATCCCATCCTCGGCCTGTGCCAACAGTCCACCTTCATGCTCAGCGCCGCCAAAGTCGACCAATGCCCCGATGACGAAGGCTTCGAAGTCGCATTCGCCGGCCGCTCCAACGCCGGCAAGTCCAGCGCGCTGAACACCCTGACCCACGCCAGCCTGGCCCGTACCTCGAAAACCCCGGGGCGCACACAGCTCCTCAACTTCTTCAAGCTAGACGATGATCGGCGTCTGGTCGACCTGCCGGGCTACGGTTATGCAAAAGTACCTATCCCGCTGAAGCTGCACTGGCAGCGTCACCTCGAAGCGTATCTGGGTGGCCGGGAGAGTTTGAAGGGTTTGATTCTGATGATGGACATCCGTCATCCAATGACCGACTTCGACCTGTTGATGCTCGATTGGGCCGTCGCCAGCGGCATGCCGATGCACGTCCTGCTGACCAAGGCCGACAAATTGACCTACGGCGCAGCGAAAAACACCCTGCTCAAAGTGCAGGCAGAAATCCGAAAGGGTTGGGGCGATGCGGTGACCATCCAGCTGTTCTCGGCGCCAAAACGCATGGGCCTGGAAGACGCCTACACTGTGCTGGCAGGCTGGATGGAACTGGCTGACAAGGGTTCGGAAGCCGCCGAGTAAAAACTCGGGGCAAAAAAAACCCCGGACTTCGTATGGGGAGGGGAAGTTCGGGGTCCAAGTTCCGGACCGCTAGGGCGGGGTCCAGATATCTGCCAACACTTAACACAACATAGGAGCATTGAAGGGCTTCACCACCCATTCAGTAACTCTGAGTAGCAATTCACGGGTTAAGTTCCGGCACGTTCAAAAAACTATTGGAAATAACCCGCCGCGTTTTCCGATCTAAAGCGCTGCCGCGGCATGATGACGCGGCCCAGGCCCCAGGTTTAGTGCGCTTCGTCCCAGTTGTCGCCCACGCCGACGTCTACCACCAGCGGCACATCCAGCTTTGCCGCCTCGCTCATGTGTTCACGAATCCTCGCGCTGACTTCAGCCACCAGGTCCTCACGCACCTCCAGCACCAATTCATCGTGCACCTGAAGGATGACCTTGGCGTCCAGGCCCGAGTCCGTCAGCCAGTTGTCGACCTTGACCATGGCCTTCTTGATGATATCGGCCGCAGTGCCCTGCATCGGCGCGTTGATTGCCGTACGCTCGGCGCCAGCACGCTCCTGAGGCTTGTTGGAATTGATCTCCGGCAGGTACAGGCGGCGCCCGAACAGGGTTTCCACATAACCCTGATCAGCCGCCTGGGCACGGGTGCGCTCCATGTACTCGCGCACCCCCGGATAGCGGGCGAAGTACACATCGATGTAAGCCTTGGCGGTTTTGGTGTCGACGCCGATGTCCTTGCCCAGCTTCTGGGCGCCCATGCCGTAGATCAGGCCAAAGTTGATCGCCTTGGCACTGCGACGCTGATTGGACGTGACCTCGGTCAACTCAACCTTGAACACTTCGGCCGCCGTGGCGGTGTGCACGTCCAGGTCGTCGCGGAACGCATTCAGCAAGCCTTCGTCCTTGGACAAATGCGCCATGATGCGCAGCTCGATCTGCGAGTAGTCCGCCGCCAGCAGCTTGTAGCCCTTGGGCGCGACAAATGCCTGGCGGATACGCCGGCCTTCAGCGGTACGCACCGGAATGTTCTGCAGGTTTGGATCGCTGGATGACAGGCGCCCGGTTGCTGCTACGGCCTGGTGATAGGAGGTGTGCACGCGACCGGTGCGCGGGTTGATCTGCTCCGGCAAACGGTCGGTGTAGGTGCTTTTCAACTTGCTCATGCTGCGGTACTGCATCAGCACTTTCGGCAGTGGGTAGTCATCTTCAGCCAATTTGGCCAAGACTTCCTCGGCCGTCGAGGCCTGGCCCTTGCCGGTCTTCTTCAACACCGGCAGCCCGAGTTTCTCGTAGAGAATCGCACCCAACTGCTTGGGCGAGCCCAGGTTGAATTCCTCGCCGGCGATTTCATACGCCTGGCGCTCGAGGTCGACCATCTTGTTGCCCAGCTCGATGCTCTGGATGCCCAGCAAGGCGGCATCCACCAGGGCGCCCTGACGCTCAATGCGCGCCAGCACGGGCACCAGCGGCATCTCGATGTCGGACAATACGCTGGCCAGGGAAGGAATAGCGGCAAGCTGCTTGTGCAGTTCCTGATGCAAACGCAGGGTCACATCCGCGTCTTCCGCCGCGTAAGGGCCGGCTTGCTCCAGGGCAATCTGGTCAAAGGTCAGCTGCTTGGCGCCTTTGCCGGCGATATCCTGGAAGCTGACGGTGTCGTGGTCCAGGTACTTCTTCGCCAGGCTGTCCATGTCATGGCGCGTCGCCACGGAGTTCAGCACATAGGATTCAAGCATGGTGTCGAAGGCAATGCCGCGCACGGTGATGCCGTGTGCCGGGTCACCACCGATGGCGCAGTTGGCCAGGATATTCATGTCGAACTTGGCGTGCTGGCCGACCTTGAGTTTTTCCGGGTCTTCGAGCAACGGCTTCAGGGCCAGCAGCACGGTGTCCCGATCCAGCTGTTCCGGCGCGCCGATGTAGGAGTGGGTCAGCGGAATGTAGGCCGCTTCATGGGCCTGTACGGCAAACGACACACCCACGAGTTGCGCTTTCTGGGCGTCGATCCCGGTGGTCTCGGTATCGAAGGCGAACAGCTTGGCGTCGTTGAGCTTCTTCAGCCAGGCATCAAACTGAGCCTGGGTGAGGATGGTTTCGTACACCGGCTCCACAGAAACCGGCGCGACCACATCAACCGCTTCCTCGGCGACCGCAGCCGAAGGAGCAGCGCTCAACTCGACGCGCTTGGCATCGCGTTGAATCTCGTCAATCCAGCTCTTGAACTCCAGCAGCGTGTACAGCTCCAGCAGCTTCTCGCAATCCGGCTCGATCAGGTGCAAATCATCCAGGCCCACATCCAGCGGCACGTCGATCTTGATCGTTGCCAGCTCGTAGGACAGGAACGCACTCGCCTTATGCTCTTCCAGTTTGGCGACCAGGGTCTTGGCACCACGAATCGGCAAGGTCGGCACGATATCGAGCTGCTCGTAGAGCTCTTTCAAACCGCCATTTACACCAACCAACAGGCCGGAAGCCGTCTTCGGACCAATGCCCGGAACGCCCGGGATGTTGTCGGACGAATCGCCCATCAACGCCAGGTAATCGATGATCTGCTCGGGAGCGACACCGAATTTCTCCTTCACGCCCTCAACGTCCATGGCGCTTCCGGTCATGGTGTTGACCAAGGTAATGTGCCCGTCGACCAGCTGCGCCATGTCCTTGTCGCCGGTGGAAATCACCACCGGACGGTCGGCGGCCGCGCTGCTGCGGGCCAGGGTGCCGATCACGTCGTCCGCTTCGACGCCTTCGACGCACAGCAGCGGGAAGCCCAGGGCGATCACGCTCTGGTGCAGCGGCTCGATCTGCACGCGCATGTCATCGGGCATGCTCGCGCGGTTGGCCTTGTATTCGGCGTACAGCTCATCGCGAAATGTCCCGCCCTTGGCGTCGAACACCACCGCGAACGGACTGTTCGGGTATTGCCTGCGCAGGCTTTTGAGCATGTTCAACACGCCCTTGACCGCGCCGGTAGGCAGGCCTTTGGAAGTGGTGAGCGGCGGCAGCGCGTGAAAGGCGCGGTACAGGTAAGAAGAACCGTCCACCAGGACGAGGGGGGCTTGGCTCATGAGCAGGATCAACCTTTTCGGCGGGTCAGGCGCTAGAATAGCCGGACCAATGACGACAAAGGGACAAGGTTATCATGCGTACAGTAAATCGCCTGTTGTTGACCGGCTTGATTGCACTCACTCCGATGGTGGCCATGGCGGCAGATACTGCCCCTTCGGGCGACCCGGAAGTCACCATTCGCACGGAAGGCGACAAGACCATCCAGGAATACCGCCAGAATGGTTTCCTGTACGCGATCAAGGTGACCCAGAAAGGCTTTCCGCCTTACTTCCTGGTGCGCGCGGACGGAACCGATGCGAACTTCATCCGCTCTGACCAGCCGGATATGCTGATCCCGTCATGGAAGATCTTCGAATGGAAATGATTTCTTAACTTTAATCGGCGCTGCTCCGCGCAGCGCCCGTAACGGCAGTTTTAACCATGTCTGTGTTCACCCCCCTGGCTCGGCCCGAGCTGGAAACCTTTCTTGCCCCTTACGGGCTCGGCCGCCTGCTTGATTTCCAGGGGATTGCCGCTGGTAGTGAAAACACCAATTTCTTCATCAGCCTGGAACAGGGCGAATTTGTCCTGACCCTGGTCGAGCGCGGCCCCGTGCAGGAAATGCCGTTCTTCATCGAACTGCTGGACGTGCTCCACGACGCTGATTTGCCAGTGCCTTACGCCCTGCGTACCACCGACGGCGTGGCCTTGCGCGAGTTGGCGGGCAAACCGGCGCTGCTGCAACCGCGCCTGGCGGGCAAGCACATCAAGGACGCCAACGCCCAGCATTGCGTGCAAGTGGGCGAATTGCTCGGCCACCTGCACCTCGCCACCCAAGGCGAGAAGGTGCTGGAACGCAAGACCGATCGCGGGCTGGACTGGATGCTCAGCGAAGGCGCGCAGCTGATCTCGCACCTCGACGCGGAACAACGCGGCCTGTTGCAAGCGGCGCTGGATGAGATCGAGGCGCACAAGGCGCAGATCCTCACGCTGCCCCGGGCAAACATCCACGCCGACCTGTTTCGCGACAACGCGATGTTCGAAGGCACGCACCTGACCGGGCTGATCGACTTCTACAACGCCTGCTCGGGGCCGATGCTGTACGACGTGGCGATCGCCCTGAACGACTGGTGCTCGGACGCCGACGGCGTGATCGACGGCCAACGGGCGCGGGCGTTGCTGGGGGCTTATGCGGGCTTGCGGCCGTTCACGGCCAAGGAAGCAGAGCTGTGGCCGACCATGCTGCGTGTGGCCTGTGTGCGGTTCTGGCTGTCACGCCTGATTGCGGCGGAATCGTTCGCCGGGCAGGACGTGCTGATTCACGACCCGCGCGAGTTTCAGGTGCGCCTGGCGCAACGCCAGCAGGTCAAGACCCCGCTGCCGTTCGCGCTGTAAAGATCGTACGCGATCAAAATGTGGGAGCGGGCTTGCTCGCGAATGCGGAGTTTCAGTCACCAGATGCGCTGGCTGATCCACCGCATTCGCGAGCAAGCCCGCTCCCACAGTGGTTATGCGGCGTCTGTCAGAGCGACTCCAGGCACCCAGCCAGGTCATTCCCCAGCTTCTCCAGCACCTGCTCATACCCCTGGGCGGAGGCCGGCGTGTAGCCGCCCAACGCATCCAGCTCCGCCAACTTCACCGGCAAACCCGCCACCAGCGTTTCCGCCAGACGCGGGCGCAACGGCGGCTCGCTGAACACACAAGTCTTGCCCACTTCCTGCAAACGCGTACGCATCGCTGCCACATGCTGGGCGCCCGGCTGCACTTCTGCGGCCACACTGAACACTCCGGTGTGCTTGAGGCCGTAGGCATCTTCGAAGTAATCGAAGGCTTCATGGAACACGAAGTACGGCTTGCCGGCGACGTCCGCCATACGTGCCTTCAAGCGCGCGTCCAGTGCATCCATACGGCCATCAAAGGCCTTCACGTTGCTCTGGTAACGCTCGGCGTTCGCCGGGTCGGCAGCGCTGAGGTCCACCGCCATGCGGTTCGCAATCACCCGGGCGTTGACCGTCGACAGCCACAAATGCGCATCCAGGCTGCCCGGGCGATGGTCGTGATCATGTTCGTCGGCATCTTCAGCATGGGAGTGGCTATCTTCGGCGAACCGACGCAGTTTCATTCCCGGAAGGTCCTGCACCGCCACCGTCGGCAAGCTGCGGCCTTTCAAGACACGCGGCAGAAAGCTTTCCATGTCCGGGCCGATCCAATACAGCAGGTCCACCGACTGCACGCGCCGTACGTCGGAAGGGCGCAACGCATAGTTATGCGGCGAAGCGCCCGGCGGCAGCAACACCTCGGGAATCGCCACGCCATCCTGCACAGCAGCAGCAATCAGTTGTAACGGTTTGATACTGGTCAGCACCCGAACCTCCGCCTGAGCGGCACCGGCAAGCAGCAAACTGGTGACAAATACGACAAAAACGGGAAAAAGTCTGGACACGATGACCACTCAAGGAGGCAGGAACAGGTAACATAATAACGTCTCTCACAAATATCTGTCGCCGCTCATGCCTAAAACACCGCTTGCCAGCCGTCCCCATGACCACTCTCACTGCGTGCACAGCGCACTGTCAGAGGCCGACGCCTTGTGCGCGCGCCAAGGCCTGCGCCTGACCGCCCTGCGTCGCCGGGTGCTGGAGCTGGTGTGGCAAAGCCACAAGCCGCTGGGTGCCTACGACATCCTCGGCGTGCTCAGCGAGCAGGACGGCCGCCGCGCCGCGCCGCCCACGGTTTACCGCGCGCTGGACTTCCTGCTGGACAACGGCCTGGTGCACCGCATCTCATCGCTCAACGCCTTTGTCGGCTGCAACCACCCGGAACACGCGCACCAGGGCCAGTTCCTGATTTGCCGCGAGTGCCACGCCGCCATCGAACTTGAGCAAAAAAGCATCAGCGACAGCATCATCAAGAGCGCCGGCGACGTCGGCTTCAAGGTCGAAGGGCAAACCGTCGAAGTCGTCGGTGTGTGCTCGGGCTGCCAGGGGGCTTGATGAGCACTGCGTTAATCCGCCTGGAGCAGGTCGGGGTCACGTTCGCCGGGCAAAACGTGCTGGACAACATCGCCCTGAGCGTCGAGGCAGGTCAGATCGTCACGCTGATCGGCCCCAACGGTGCCGGCAAGACCACCCTGGTGCGCGCCGTACTCGGCCTGCTCAAGCCCGACAGCGGCAGCGTGTGGCGCAAGCCGAGGCTGCGGGTCGGCTACATGCCGCAGAAGCTGCATGTGGACCCGACCTTGCCCCTGTCAGTGCTGCGCTTCCTGCGCCTGGTGCCCGGTGTCGACCGTGCCCGCGCACAGTCCGCCCTCAAGGAAGTGGGCGCCGAACAGGTGATCGACAGCCCGGTGCAAAGCATCTCCGGCGGCGAAATGCAGCGCGTGCTGCTGGCCCGCGCCCTGCTGCGCGAGCCGGAATTGCTGGTACTGGATGAACCCGTGCAGGGCGTCGACGTCGCCGGCCAGGCCGAGCTGTACAGCCTGATCACCCGCCTGCGGGACCGCCATGGTTGCGGCGTGCTGATGGTCTCCCACGACCTGCACCTGGTGATGAGCACCACCGACCAGGTGGTGTGCCTCAATCGTCACGTGTGCTGTTCCGGCCACCCGGAACAGGTCAGCGGCGATCCGGCTTTTGTCGAGCTGTTCGGCAAGAACGCCCAGAGCCTGGCGATCTACCACCACCATCACGACCACGCCCATGACCTGCATGGCGCTGTAGTCGATGACTCCACCGCATCCCACACCCACGTTCATGGAGATAGCTGCAAGCATGGCTGATTTTCTGCTCTACGCCCTGCTGGCAGGCTTGGCTCTGGCGCTGGTGGCGGGCCCACTGGGCTCGTTCGTGGTCTGGCGGCGCATGGCCTATTTTGGCGACACCCTGTCCCACGCTGCGCTGCTGGGCGTGGCCATGGGATTTCTGCTGGATGTGAGCCCGACCATTGCCGTCACCGTCGGCTGCCTGCTGCTGGCTGTGCTGCTGGTGACCCTGCAACAGCGTCAGCCTCTGGCCTCCGATACCCTGCTGGGCATCCTGGCCCCAAGCACCTTGTCCCTGGGCCTGGTGGTGCTGAGCTTCATGCATGAAGTGCGCATCGACCTGATGGCCTACCTGTTCGGCGACCTGCTGGCGATCAGCCCCACCGACCTGGCGTGGATTCTAGGCGGCAGCGCGGCAGTGCTGGTGCTGCTGGTGACGCTGTGGCGCCCGCTGCTGGCGATCACCGTTCACGAAGAACTGGCCACCGTCGAAGGCTTGCCCGTGGCGGCGCTGCGCATGACCCTGATGCTGCTGATCGCCGTGGTGATCGCTGTCGCGATGAAGATTGTCGGCGTATTGTTGATCACATCGCTGCTGATCATCCCGGCTGCTGCGGCCCAGCGTCACGCCCGCTCGCCGGAGCAAATGGCGCTCGGCGCCAGCCTTCTGGGGATGCTCGCGGTGTGTGGTGGCCTGGCGCTGTCCTGGTTCAAGGACACCCCGGCCGGGCCGTCGATTGTGGTCACGGCGGCCGCCCTGTTTCTGCTGAGTTTTGTCCTGCCCCGTCGCGGGGTGTAGACTTGCTCGCTTTTTGCGCAATTAGAGAGTCGCAGGAATGAAGCTGTTCAACGCCCGTTATCTGCTCCTTGCCGCATTTTCCTTGCTGCTGGGCGCCTGCCAAAGCACCCCGCCCGCCGCCCCCCAGGCGCCGGACGCACGTGCTGCGGCCATCGCACAGCTGGAGCAAAACCTCGCCAGCAGTGAACTGGCCACCGCCGAAGACGAGCTGGCCGCCTTGCAGGCCCAGTCGCCCAACGACCCGGCGCTGGAGCCTTATCAGCGCCAACTGGCCGAAGCCTATTTGCAGCGCAGCCAGATCGTCCTGCAAAAGGGTGATGTCAACGCTGCCGCGACGGCCCTGAGCCGCGCACGGGCATTGATGCCCAAGGCTCCGGCGCTGACCGGTGGCGTCAACAGTGCGATCGCCCATGCCCGTAAAGTCGAGCTGGACAAAGCCGAGGCCGCCCTGAAAGCCGCCGAAGCCAAGCCGCCGGCCAAGGTCATCGACCCGGCAGCGCCAAGCACTACGGTTGCGCTGAACCTCACCGATATCGAGGCACTGCGCCATCAACTGGATGAGATCGCCACCGATGTGGTGAATTACCAGTGCGATGTGAGCATCCAGGCACCGCGCACCGAAGATTACCCATGGCTGGCCACGTTGCTGACCAAACGGGTGAAGCGCATCGATTCGGGGTATGACCTGAAGATTCACCGGCAGATCCTGAAGAAGGTTCCGGCGCAGGTCGTGCTGATTCCGCGTAAGACTGAATAACGCCATTCGCGAGCAAGCCCGCTCCCACATTTAACCGAGTTCCAACTTTGGAATGCGGTCGAATGTGTGAGCGGGCTTGCTCGCGAAAGCGATCTAACAAACAACCGATACCTTAAGCCGGAACAGCTTTAGCCTTCGGCTCCCGATCCCAGACCCGATGCTGGGCAATCGCCGCAAAGAACGCCTTAAACGCCTTCGCGTCGCCGCCAACAATCAAGCCCGCATCCGCCTCAAGCTTCAGCACATCCAGCAACTGCTTCGCCTCACCGGCCAGGGCAATTGCTTTCAAGTGCTTGTAGGCCTCCAGCAGGTAATGCAACGCCACACCATCAGCGCTCAACGCTTGAACCGACTTGGCGCCACCCGGCACAAACACCGCATCGAACGCCACCGAAGGCAAGCCTTCCATGGAAGCATCCACCGGCAGGCTCTTGCCATCCGCCGTCGTTACCGGCGCCGAGGTAGGCCCCAGCAACTTCGCATGCGCACCTGCGGCCTCAAGCGCCTTCTTCAAGGCATCAATCGCCGCACCATCAACACCGTTCGCCGCCAGAATCGCCACCTTGCGGGTCTTGATATCACCCGACAGCAAATTGGCCTGGCTCAACGCTGGCGAGCGTTCCGGAGACGTCTTGCGCTCTGGCACCGTACCTTTAGTCGGTGCTGGCAAGCCCAGGTTCTGCGCCACACGCTTGGCCAGTTCGAGGTCGATGTTGGCGAGGATCTCGTTCACCTGGCGAGCGCGAATAAACTCACGCTCCACCTTGCCCAGTTCAAAGCTGTAGGCGGCGATGATGTGCTCCTGCTCGTGCTTGCTCATGCTGCGGAAAAACAGGCGCGCCTGGGAGAAGTGATCACCGAACGACTCGCTGCGCTCACGGATCTTGTGGGCATCAATGCGCTCCGGATACGTCTCAAAACCACCGTCCTGCGCCGCAGGCGGAGTTTCTTTCGGCCAGCCGCCATCAATCGAGTTCGGCTCGTAGGACGCGCGGCCCTTGTCTATCGTGGTGCGGTGCATGGCATCGCGCTGGCCGTTATGGAACGGCGCTACCGGACGGTTGATCGGCAACTCGTGAAAGTTCGGCCCGCCCAGTCGGCTGATCTGCGTATCGGTGTAGGAAAACAGACGGCCTTGCAGCAGCGGGTCATTGGAAAAGTCGATGCCCGGCACGATATGCCCCGGGCAGAACGCCACTTGCTCGGTCTCGGCAAAGTAGTTGTCCGGGTTGCGGTTGAGCACCATCTTGCCCAGCGGCGTGATGGGCACCAGCTCTTCGGGGATCAGCTTGGTCGGGTCGAGAATATCGAAGTCGAACTTATGCTCGTCTTCTTCGGCGATGATCTGCACGCCCAATTCCCATTCCGGGTAATCGCCACTTTCAATGGATTCCCACAGGTCACGACGGTGGAAGTCGGTGTCTTTGCCCGCCAGCTTCTGCGCCTCGTCCCACACCAGGGAGCAGGTGCCGACGGTAGGCCGCCAGTGGAATTTGACGAAGTTGGATTTGCCCTCGGCGTTCACCAGGCGGAAGGTGTGCACGCCAAACCCCTGCATGGTTCGCAGGCTTTTCGGAATGGCCCGGTCAGACATGGCCCAGATCACCATGTGCGCCGACTCCGGCTGCAGCGAGACAAAATCCCAGAACGTATCGTGGGCTGAGCCGCCAGTAGGAATCTCGTTGTGGGGCTCAGGTTTTACCGCATGCACGAAGTCAGGAAACTTGATCGCGTCCTGAATGAAAAACACCGGCATGTTGTTACCCACCAGGTCGAAGTTGCCCTCATCGGTGAAGAACTTCACGGCAAAGCCACGCACGTCACGCACGGTATCACCCGAGCCGCGAGGGCCCTGCACCGTAGAGAAACGCGCAAATATCGGGGTTTTGTGTTCGGGGTTACGCAGGAATCCGGCCTTGGTCAGCGCCGAGTGGTTTTCGTAGGTCTGGAAATAACCATGGGCACCGGTACCCCGAGCATGAACGATACGTTCCGGGATCCGCTCATGGTCAAAGTGCGTGATTTTTTCACGCATGATGAAGTCTTCCAGCAGCGATGGGCCACGGGAGCCGACCTTCAAGCTGTTCTGGTTATCGGAAACCTTCACGCCCTGGTTGGTGCGCAGTGCCTGGCCCGTCGCGTCGGAGCGGAATGTTTCCAGGCTTTGCAGCTTGGCGTTGGTGTTGCCACGGTCCAGAGTGTCGGTGCCCGCAAGTTCGCTCTTGGGCGGGGTAACTGGCTTTTTAGTACTCATCAGACAAAAACTCCTCGTTTGCGTAGGCCAGAGCGATCCCCGGCTCTTCTTGAGCAAAACCCCAGGCACGGCACCTGGGAGTTTCGAGTTGCTTATGTAGTGACTGACACGGTTTTGTACCGTTCCTTTTTTATGACCTTTGATCGCGTTATTGCCAAATCGCTGGTCGGATGAGAAATAAATGCTAAGAAACGCTATACGGACAGGCTAAAATGCGCGCCCGGCTAACCGCTGATCCCTTTTTAATGCGCCCCACAAGGTTCGCTACGTGATCGAGTTTCATAACGTCCATAAAACCTACCGGGTCGCCGGTAAGGATATCCCCGCACTGCATCCCACCAACCTGCGCGTCGAAAATGGCCAGGTGTTTGGTCTGATCGGCCATTCCGGTGCGGGAAAAAGTACTTTGCTGCGTCTGATCAACCGCCTGGAGCAACCCAGCGGCGGCCAGATCAAGGTCGATGGCGAAGAAGTCACCGCCCTCGACGCCAACGGCCTGCGCCGTTTCCGGCAACAGGTCGGGATGATCTTCCAGCACTTCAACCTGCTGGCATCCAAGACCGTTGCCGACAACGTGGCGCTGCCGCTGACTCTCGCGGGCGAACTTTCCCGCAAGGAAATCGACCTGCGCGTGGCCGAATTGCTGGCGCGGGTCGGCCTGTCCGACCATGCCAAGAAGTACCCGGCGCAGTTGTCTGGCGGCCAGAAGCAGCGCGTCGGCATCGCCCGCGCCCTGGCCACCAAGCCGAAAATCCTGCTGTGCGACGAAGCCACCAGCGCCCTCGACCCGCAGACCACGGCCTCGGTCCTGCAACTGCTGGCCGAGATCAACCGCGAGCTGAAGCTGACTATCGTGCTGATCACTCATGAAATGGACGTGATCCGCCGCGTGTGCGACCACGTGGCCGTGATGGACGCCGGCGTGATCGTCGAGCAAGGCACCGTCGCCGACGTATTCCTGCACCCCAAGCACCCGACCACCAAGCGCTTCGTGCAGGAATCCGAGCAAGTCGACGAAGGCGAACAGCGTGATGACTTCGCCCATGTACCGGGGCGCATCGTGCGCCTGACGTTCCAGGGCGAAGCGACCTACGCGCCGCTGCTGGGTACCGTCGCCCGCGACACGGGTGTGGACTACAGCATCCTCGCCGGTCGTATCGACCGCATCAAAGACATTCCCTACGGGCAACTGACCCTCGCCGTCACCGGCGGTGACATGGAGGCCGCCTTCGCCGCCTTCACCGCGGCAGACGTCCATATGGAGGTGCTGCGCTAATGGAAATCCTCTTGAGCTTTTTCTCGAACATCGACTGGTCGGAAATCCTGCTCGCCACCGGCGACACCATGACCATGCTGTTCGGCTCGCTGCTGTTCACCGTATTGCTGGGCTTGCCGTTGGGCGTGCTGCTGTTCCTGTGCAGCCCGCGTCAGCTGTTCGAACAAAAGAATGTTTATGCGCTGTTGTCGCTGGTGGTGAACATCCTGCGTTCGCTGCCGTTCATTATCCTGTTGATCGTAATGATCCCGTTCACGGTGCTGATCACCGGCACCTCGCTGGGTGTTGCCGGTGCAATTCCGCCACTGGTGGTGGGTGCCACGCCGTTCTTTGCGCGCCTGGTGGAAACCGCGCTGCGTGAAGTGGACCGCGGGATTATCGAAGCGACCCAGGCCATGGGCGCGACCACTCGCCAGATCATTACCAACGCGTTGCTGCCCGAAGCCCGCCCCGGCATCTTCGCGGCGATTACGGTGACGGCGATTACACTGGTTTCCTACACGGCCATGGCCGGTGTAGTGGGTGCCGGTGGCCTGGGTGACTTGGCGATCCGCTTCGGTTATCAGCGCTTCCAGACCGACGTGATGGTGGTCACCGTGGTGCTGCTGCTGATCCTGGTACAAATTCTGCAAACCGTCGGCGACAAGCTGGTGGTGCACTTTTCTCGAAAATAACGGCTATTGCCGGCGTTAAGCCGGCCAATTCCCGAACAAGGAGCTTGTTGAATGAAAAAACTACTGGTTGCTTTCGCCGCCGTTGCCGCGTTCTCCGCCCACGCCGCCGAAACCCTCACCGTGGCCGCGTCCCCGGTGCCGCACGCTGAAATCCTCGAATTCGTGAAGCCGGCTCTGGCCAAGGAAGGCGTGGACCTGCAGGTCAAAGTCTTCACCGACTACGTTCAGCCAAACGTACAGGTAGCCGAAAAGCGCCTGGACGCCAACTTCTTCCAGCACCAGCCGTACCTGGATGAGTTCAACAAAGCCAAGGGCACTCACCTGGTGAGCGTTGGCGCTGTGCACCTGGAGCCTCTGGGCGCCTACTCCAGCAAGTACAAGAAGCTGGAAGACCTGCCAAGCGGCGCCAACGTCGTGATCCCGAACGACGCCACCAACGGCGGCCGTGCGCTGTTGCTGCTGGCCAAGCACAACCTGATCACCCTGAAGGACCCGACCAACATCCTGTCGACCATCAAGGACATCACTGAAAACCCGAAAGACCTGAAATTCCGCGAACTGGAAGCCGCCACCCTGCCGCGCGTGCTGACCCAGGTCGACCTGGCGCTGATCAACACCAACTACGCCCTGGAAGCCAAGCTGGACCCGTCCAAGGACGCACTGGTGATCGAAGGCAACGACTCGCCTTATGTGAACATCCTGGTGACCCGCGAAGACAACAAGGATTCGGACGCGGTGAAGAAGCTGGTAGCAGCCCTGCACACCCCGGAAGTGAAAGCGTTCATTCTTGAGAAGTACAAAGGCGCGATCCTGCCGGCGTTCTGATCCAAGGCCGAAACTCCGATCGAAAAAGCGGACGCAGAGCGTCCAGTGCGGCATTCCCACGCAGAGCGTGGGAACGATCCAAACCAATGTGGGAGCGGGCTTGCTCGCGAAGGCGGTGGTTCAGTCGATACATCTGTTGACTGACACACCGCCTTCGCGAGCAAGCCCGCTCCCACATTTGATTTGTGTCGCTCAGAAAATGGTCGGCAAGCTTATTTACGCTGCAACAACCCCGGGAACTGCGCTACCAGCTTCTGGTTGTTCAACGGCGCCCGGATAAACCCGCGTTGCGTTCCATCCGGACCGATCAGCGCGAGGTTGCCGCTGTGGTCGACGGTGTAGTTGGGCTTGCTGGTGTCTGCCGGAATAAACGGAATGCTCACCGCATTCGAAACCTTCTGCACATCGTCCACACTCGCACCGGTCAGGCCCTCGAACTGTGGATCGAAGTAGCCCAGGTACTGCTTGAGCTGCGCCGGTGTATCGCGGTTCGGGTCAACGCTGACCAAAATCACCTGCAACTTATCCACAACGTCTTTGGGCAGCTCGCTCTTGATCTGCCGCAGTTGGGCGAGAGTGGTCGGACAGATGTCCGGGCAGAAGGTGTAGCCGAAGAACAGCACGCTCCACTTGCCTTTCAGCTCGTTGACCACCACCGGCTGGCCGTCCTGGTTGGTCATGGTCACCGGTGGCAACTGGCGGCTTTGCGGCAGCAGGATGATGCCGGCATCGATCAAGGCCGTCGGGTCGCCCTGGCCTTTGCCACTCAGGACTTTGTTGACGGTCAGGCCCATGATCAACGCGACAATGGCCACCAGAATGAAGACAGTTTTTTGAGTTCGAGTCATAGGTTCAACAATAGGTAATGGTCTACGAGCAGGGCGATAAACAGCGCGAACAAGTACCAGATAGAGTACTTGAAGGTGTTGATCGCCGCGTGCGGCCGACTGCCACGGTACAGCACCCAGGCCCATTGCAGAAAGCGCCCGCCCAGAACCAGTGCGCACACCAGGTACAGCATGCCGCTCATGTGGATGACATAGGGCATCAGGCTGACCGCCAGCAAGGCGAAGGTGTAGAGCAGGATATGCACCTTGGTGTAGTGCTCGCCGTGGGTCACGGGCAGCATCGGGATGTCGGCCTTGGCGTATTCCTCCTTGCGGTGAATCGCCAGGGCCCAGAAGTGCGGCGGGGTCCAGGCGAAGATGATCAGCACCAGCAGCAACGGCTCGGCGCTGACGTGGCCGGTGACGGCGACCCAGCCCAGCAACGGCGGCGCGGCGCCGGCGAGGCCGCCGATAACGATGTTCTGCGGCGTCGCACGCTTGAGAAAGCCGGTGTAGATCACCGCATAACCCAACAGCGAGGCCAGGGTCAGCCAGGCGGCCAGCGGATTGGTAAACGCCAGCAACAGCGCCAGCCCGGCCACCGCCAGCACCATCGCAAAAACAAGCGCCGCCACAGGCGATACGCGCCCTTCCGCCAGCGGGCGCTTATGGGTACGCGCCATCAGCGCATCGATGCGCCGGTCCACCACATGGTTGACCGCCGCCGCGCCGCCGGCACACAGCGCGATCCCCAGGTTGCCGAAAATCAGCACCGGCCACGGTACCCCGGCGCGGGTGGCGAGGAACATGCCCACCAGCGAGGTGATGAGCATCAGCACCACCACTTTTGGCTTGGTCAGCTCCAGATAGTCACGCCAGATCGCCTGGCTGTGACGCTCGCAGATCAAGGTCGCCATGGCATCTCTCCTTTAATGGTTATGAGGCCCGACACGTGTTTACGCGGGCTGAAGCGCCAGCCGAACGGCAACTGATGTCGCACCCGAACCAGGCTGGTACGGGCGTGGTAATTGACCAGCACCAGCGTCAGCAGCAACGCCGCGCCGCCGGCGTTATGCGCGACCGCAACCGGCAGCGGCAGGTGGAAGTACACGTTGCTCAGGCCCAGGCAGAGTTGCGCCGCCAGGGCGATCAGCAACAGGCCGGCCAGGCGAGTCATGCCGACCACCTTGAGCTGCCAGGCCAGGCCCAGCAACACGACAGTGACCAGCAGCGCGCCAATCCGGTGGGTGAGGTGAATCGCCGTGCGCGCATCACTGTCCAGTTGCCCGCCGAGGTAATTGGGGCCGATATGCTGGGTCAGGTGAAAGCCATTGGCGAAATCCGCCGCCGGCCACCATTGCCCGTGACAGGTCGGCAGGTCGATACACGCCACGGCTGCGTAGTTGGAGCTGACCCATCCACCCAGCGCGATCTGGCCGATCACCAGCACCAGCCCGGCCGTGGCCCAATACTGCAAACGCCTGGGCACGATCAGCGCCGGCAATACGCCGGACAATCGCAGCGTCAGTAAGAACAGCAGGCTCAACGTCGCAAACCCGCCCAATAAATGCCCGGTGACCACTTGCGGCCAGAGCTTCAGCGTCACCGTCCACATACCAAACGCTGCCTGGGCGAACACCACCGCCAACAGGAACAACGGCAGCTTCAACGGCTGGCCCGGATGATGCCGATGGGTCCAGGCGCGCGCCGCCAGCAGCACGATCAACAGCCCGAGGGTGCCGGCGAAGTAACGGTGGGTCATCTCGTTCCAGCCCTTGTCCGCCTCGACCGGCGTGTCCGGGTAATGCAGTTCGGCATGGGCCAGCTGGGCTTCGCTTTTCGGCACGCTGATAAAGCCATAGCAACCCGGCCAGTCCGGGCAACCGAGACCCGCGTGGGTGAGGCGGGTATAGGCGCCCAGCAGCACCACGATCAGGGCCAGCAGGGTGGCAAACAGCGCGAGGCGAAATCCAGGTTTGGCCATGACGGTGTCCTTATCCGATGTTCGACAGTTTCAGCAGCAGGCGTAGGTCGTTGAGCAGGTCCTTGCCCTTGACCCGGGCGTCGTAGCGCAGCACCAGGTTGCCGTGGGGGTCGACGATCCACAGTTGGGCATCGCCGCTGCCTTGGGCGGCGGCGTCTTTGTTGAAGGTCGACAGGTCCAGGGAATAGCGTTGCAGTTGCGGGTATTCGGCCTTGAGTTTGGCGTCATACGCGGTGCTGACCGGCTGCGCACTGGCCAGGGCGTGGCTGGCGCGGGAGGCATCACGGCCCAGGCCGATCTGGAGTTGGCGTGCGAGGTACACCAGTTGCTGGCAGTCGGCGGCGCAGGCGGTGGGCGCGGTGACCAGCAGTTGCCAGCGGTCTTCGTCAGCCTGCACGCCAATGTCGGCACGGGTCTGGCCATTGCCGATCATCTCGCCGTGGTAACTGCGGCTGTCCGGCACCCAGAACTGCAATTTGTACATAAAGGTGGCGAGCACCATCGGGCCGACCACCATCAGCAGGATCAGGATCAGTTGCCAACGGCCCTTGCGCCGATTGGGCGCTGCCGGCGTGTCAGACATGTTGAGTGGATTCATGGCCGCTCCCATGGCGCTTCTCCTTTTTTGTGTTGTGCCATCCGAGGTAGAGGTAAAGGCCGAACAGCGCCACCGCCATGGCGAACCACTGCACGGCGTAGCCCAGGTGTTTTTCCGGGCCCATGGCGACCACGGGCCAGCTGGTTTCGTAGGTGGCCGGGCCCGCTTCAGCCCGCACTTCATAGGCGAATCCGCTGCGACCCAACTCGGTCCACAGCGCTGCGGGATGCAGCGCGGTCAACAATCGTGGCCACTGTGCGCCCGCCGGATCGGCATGCAACTGGAAGGTCTCGCCAGGCGCCACATAGACCCAGGCGTCGAGATTCAACAGTTGTTCGGGAGTGGTGAAAACCGGCGGTGTACGGCGGTCCGGCCAGGGCAGCCAGCCACGATTGAGCAATAGCCACTCGCCGCTGGCCTGATCATGGAAAGGTTGCAGTAGCTCCACACCGACCTTGCCGTCGCGAAAGCGGTTATCCAGCAACACGCTGTGCTCGGCATCGAACTGCCCGCGCAAATGCACACGACGGAACGCCGGATCTTCGGTGGCCTGCAGTTGCGTACTGCTCATGGGCTCGGCAGCGCGGCGCTCGGCGTAAGTGTCCAGCAGCGCCTGTTTTTCGTGACCGCGAGACAGCTGCCAAAAGCCGAGAAATACCAGTAACGGCAGCAGCACGAGTACCACCAGCGTCGGCGCAATACCGGGGCGAAAGGGTTTCATGGCATTGCCGCAGAGGTCGGTGCTGCGCTGGCTATACTGAATCTCATTGCTCGCCCCCTCCAAAAAAGAGCCCCGGAGCCCACCATGCTCAAAGCAGCCATTGCCCTGATGCTGATTGCTACCGTCGTGAGCCTGTTCAGTGGCTTGTTCTTCCTGGTCAAGGACGAGGGCAACTCCAACCGCCTCGTCACTGCCTTGACCGTGCGTGTGGTGCTGGCCGTGATCACCCTGGGGTTGATCACCTGGGGTTTCTTCAGCGGCCAACTGGTATCTCATGCGCCCTGGTGAAACACCTCAAAGCACGTAAACGAAGAAAAACAGCCCGATCCACACCACGTCCACAAAGTGCCAATACCAACTGGCCGCCTCGAACCCGAACTGGTGTTCGTTGTTGAAATGCCCCTTCAGGATGCGCATCAGCATCACAAACAAAATGATCGTGCCGATGGTCACGTGGGCACCGTGGAAGCCGGTGAGCATGAAGAAGGTCGCGCCGTACACGCCGGAACCCAGGGTCAGGCCCAACTCCTTATAGGCATGGATGTATTCCTCGGCCTGGAACCCGAGAAACGCCCAACCCAGCAACACGGTGATCGCCAGCCAGATCTTCAGTGCGCCGCGATGGCCTTTGCGCAAGGCATGGTGGGCGATAGTGATGGTCACGCTGGAGCTGACCAGCAAGATCGTGTTGATCAGCGGCAAGCCCCACGGGCTGATGGTGCCCTTGGGCGCCGGAAACATTTTCGGG
Organism: Pseudomonas sp. I8001; assembly: GCF_013385345.1. NCBI lineage: Bacteria > Pseudomonadati > Pseudomonadota > Gammaproteobacteria > Pseudomonadales > Pseudomonadaceae > Pseudomonas > Pseudomonas sp. I8001. The sequence goes on along the minus strand of NZ_JACAQC010000007.1, from coordinate 718,175 downwards.
TCAGGATTGTTCAGCAGCGGCCAGGCAAATTCGAAGTTCGGCCACAGCATGTGCGCGATGCCCTTGTGGCCTTCGCCCGCCAGCCACGGCGCCGACATGTGCCGCACATAAAACAGCGCACCGAAAAACGCGATGAAGAACATCACTTCGGAAAAGATGAACCAGGTCATGCCCCAGCGAAAGGAGCGGTCCATCTGCGAACTGTACAAACCGGCGCGACTTTCCTTGATCACCGCGCCGAACCAGCCAAACATCATGTAGGCCAGCAGCAAGCCACCGACGAAAAAGATCAGCGGGCCGTGGGATTCCGGGCGTGCGGCCTTCAAATCGTTGAACCAGGTCGCCAATCCGAACACCGTGATCAGCATCCCCAACGTAGCAATTATTGGCCATTTGCTTTGCGCTGGTACGTAGTACGTATCATGAGTCGACATGTATTCGTTCTCCTAATCGAGCCCGCAAGCAACGCCTAGCCGCCGGTATGGACAGCCACGGGCGGTTGGCGCGCGGTGATATCGAACAGCGTGTACGCCAGGGTCAAATGCTTCACATCCTTGGGCATGTCGCGGTCGACAATGAAGCGCACCGGCATCTCTATGCGCTGACCTGGCTGTAGCACTTGCTGGGTGAAGCAAAAACACTCGGTCTTGTGGAAGTACATCGCCGCCTCGGCCGGCGAAATGCTCGGCACCGCCTGGGCGGTCATCGGCTTGTCGGTGGGGTTGTAGGCCACGAACAGCATCTCGGTGACTGCGCCGGGATTGACCACCACCTCGTCGGCCTTGGAGTGAAATTCCCAGACCATATCGATGGCATTGGTGGACAGGAACTGCACCCGCACCTGCCGCGTCGGGTCCACCACCTGCTCGCCTTCGTACTGCCCGGCGGTCTTGCCATTGATGCCGAACGCCTTGCACATCACGTCGTAGATCGGCACCAGGGCAAACCCGAAGGCGAACATCGCCACCACCAGGATCAGCAGGCGCGTGACCAGGCGCTTGATAGGCACGGACTCAAGCATGGCGGCCACCTGCGAATGAATGTTCTGCGAATGGCCTTTCTGTGGGAGCTGGCTTGCCTGCGATGCTGGCAACTCGGTCTTTCAGGTACACCGAAGTGATGCCATCGCAGGCAAGCCAGCTCCCACAGGATAGGGAGGTGTTCATTTGACCTCCGGTGGCGTGGTGAAGGTGTGGTACGGCGCGGGCGAAGGAATGCTCCACTCCAGCCCTTCGGCGCCATCCCACGGCTTGGCCGGCGCAGGCGGGCCGCCACGGATGCACTTGATGACGATGAACAGGAAGAAGATCTGCGTCGCGCCAAAGGTGAAGGCACCGATGGAAGAGACCATGTTGAAGTCGGCGAACTGCAGGTTGTAGTCCGGCACCCGACGCGGCATGCCGGCAAGCCCTACGAAGTGCATCGGGAAGAACGCCATGTTCATCCCCACGAACGACAGCCAGAAGTGCAGCTTGCCCAGGGTTTCGTCGTACATGTGGCCGGTCCATTTCGGCAGCCAGTAGTAGGCCGAGGCGAAGATCCCGAAGATCGCCCCAGGCACCAGTACGTAATGGAAGTGCGCCACCACGAAGTAGGTGTCGTGGTACTGGAAATCCGCCGGGGCGATGGCCAGCATCAGCCCGGAGAAACCGCCGATGGTGAACAGAATCACGAAGGCCACCGCGAACAGCATCGGCGTCTCGAAGGTCAGCGAGCCTTGCCACATGGTGCTGACCCAGTTGAACACTTTCACGCCCGTGGGCACCGCGATCAGCAGCGTGGCGTACATGAAGAACAGCTCGCCCACCAGCGGGATGCCCACCACGAACATGTGGTGCGCCCACACGATGAACGACAGGAACGCGATGCTCGCCGTGGCGTACACCATCGAGGTGTAGCCGAACAGCGGCTTGCGCGAGAAGGTCGGGATGATCGAACTGACGGCACCGAACGCCGGCAGGATCATGATGTACACCTCGGGGTGGCCGAAGAACCAGAACACATGCTGGAACAGCACCGGGTCACCACCACCGGCGGCACTGAAGAAGCTGGTGCCGAAGTGGATGTCCATCAGCATCATGGTCACGCAGCCCGCCAGTACCGGCATCACCGCGATCAGCAGGAAGGCTGTGATCAGCCAGGTCCAGACGAACAGCGGCATTTTCATCAACGTCATGCCGGGGGCGCGCAGGTTGAGGATGGTGGCGATGACGTTGATCGCGCCCATGATCGAACTGATGCCCATCAAGTGGATCGCGAAGATGAAGAACGTCACGCTTTCCGGCGCGTAAGTGGTGGAGAGTGGGGCGTAGAAGGTCCAGCCGAAGTTCGGCCCGCCGCCGGGCATGAACAGGGTGGAAACCAGCATCAGGAACGCCGCCGGCAACAGCCAGAAACTGAAGTTGTTCATGCGCGGCAGGGCCATGTCGGGCGCGCCGATCATCAACGGGATCATCCAGTTGGCCAGGCCGACAAACGCTGGCATCACCGCACCGAACACCATCACCAGGCCGTGCATGGTGGTCATCTGATTGAAGAACGCCGGCTCGACGATCTGCAAACCCGGCTGGAACAGCTCGGCACGGATCACCATGGCAAACGAGCCACCAAGCAGGAACATGCAGAAGCTGAACCACAGGTACATCGTGCCGATGTCTTTGTGGTTGGTGGTCAGTACCCAACGCATCAGGCCCTTGGCGGGGCCGTGAGCGTGGTCACCGGCATGACCGTGGTCATCGATCACAGCGCTCATGGCCTTTCTCCTGCGAACGAGTGGGCGGGACGGTTCAGGGAATATGCAATGAAGGAAGTCATTTGCTTTCCGCCTGTTTCAGAGCCAGCACGTCTTTAGGTGTGACCATGTCGCCTTTGTTGTTGCCCCAGGCGTTACGTTCATAGGTCACGACCGCCGCGATATCGACTTCCGACAGTTGCTTGCCGAACGCCGCCATGGCGGTGCCGGGCTTGCCGAAGTACACGCGGTGCAGGTGGTCTTCCTTGGGCCCGGTGGCAATAGGTGAGCCCTTGAGCGCCGGGAACATCGGCGGCAGGCCCTGGCCTTCGGCCTGGTGACAGGCGACGCAGGTGGTGTGGTAGATCTTGTCGCCACGAGCCACCAGCTCATCCAGGGTCCATTCCTTGGAGGTCAGCTCCTTGAGCTTGGCGGCCTCTTCCTTACGCTCGCCGAGCCAGGTGTCGTAGTCGGCCTTGGATTTGACCTCCACCACGATGGGCATGAAGCCGTGGTCCTTGCCGCACAGTTCGGCGCACTGGCCGCGATAGATGCCGGGCTTTTCGATGCGGGTCCAGGCCTCGTTGACGAAGCCGGGAATCGCATCACGCTTCACCGCAAACGCCGGCACCCACCAGGAGTGAATCACGTCCGCAGCGGTCACCAGGAAACGCACCTTGGCACCCACCGGCAGCACCAGCGGCTGGTCGACTTCCAACAGGTAATGCTCACCTTTGACGGCCTGGTTATGGATCTGCTCGGCGGGCGTGGCCAGGTTGCTGAAGAACTCGACATCCTGGCCAAGGTATTTGTAATGCCACTTCCACTGGTAGCCGGTGACCTGGATATCGATATCCGACTCAGTGCTGTCGTAGATGTTGATCAGCGTCTTGGTGGCCGGAATGGCCATCGCCACCAGGATCAGCAAGGGCACCACGGTCCAGAGAATCTCCACCGTCGTACTCTCGTGGAACTTGGCTGCCACCTGTCCCGTGGAGCGCCGGTGAACGATCATCGACCAGAACATCGCGCCAAACACGACGATGCCAATCGCCACACAAATCCAGAAAATGGTCATGTGCAGGTCAAACACGGCGTGACTGACTTCAGTGGCCCCTGGCGCCATATTCGTTGTCCAGGCGGCTTGCGCCTGGCCGAATACTGACCACAACAGGAGGCCCATCCAAACATGTGGATGTCGCGTCATTGCGGGTTCCCCTTATCATTCTTGTTATCCCGCCGGTTTGCACCTGCGGCCAAGGGAGCGGCTTCCATACTGCTTACAACCGCCAGGCCTTGCCTGCTCATGCAGTCGGGCGTCATCAGCTAATTGCGTACAAAATCGAGTATAGACAGCGACCGCCACCCCGCAATGTGATCGGGCAAATGAACGAAAATGAGGAAACGGACCACACAACAGGACCGGTGGCGCGCGTTATCCGACGAACGATGGCAATTTGATATAACGCCAGCGCATAACCATGAAATAATTATGACAAATGCGTCTTAGGCTCTCGTATAAACGAGCTACCTTATGCTCTCCCTATTTCCTACGCCTGCATCACTGGAGCTTTCATGAACACCGCCGCATTGCGCGAGCAGATTTCCCGTGCCCATCAACACGAATCCAGCACTGGCCAGCTTGCTCAGCAGCTGGAAGTTCAGTTACCGCACCTGCACCCGGCGATTTCCGTGCCTGACGTCGACGCCAAGGGCGTGATGACGCGTTTTGTAAGCGCCTACATCGACCAGGTCCCCGATCTGCTGGAGGCGGCCAACGATGTCGCCCGCGAAGCCGGTATTGAAAGCCAGATCAAACCGGTGCTGAAAATCGCCGAGCATTTCTTCCTGCAGCCGCCGGCGATCCTGGCCGGGCATGAAGGCCTGGACGGTTTGCTGGATGAGGCTTACCTGGCGCATCGCCTGGTGGAAGAGGTCAACGATCTGTATATCAAGCACTTCGGCCAGCCGTTGATTCCGCTGGATACCACTGTGGCGAACGTGATTGCCCACCAATTGATCGGCGAGGCGTTTGCCAATCAGCTGGATGAGGCGGTGCACCACGCGGTGGATGAGATGCTTAACGAGGAGAGTTTTGCGCTGGAGTCGGTCGAAGCCTACCGCGACAAGCTCAAGAGCCCGGACACGGAAGCGGCGTGGAAACGCTGGCCGTGCCTGTCGCGGCAGTTGGGCGTGGGTCTTGAGCTGGACCAGCCAGCTTAGATTTGCCGGCTTGCAAAGATCCAATGTGGGAGCGGGCTTGCTCGCGAAAGCGGTGTATCAGAAACACATTCAGTGACTGACACTGCGCCTTCGCGAGCAAGCCCGCTCCCACATTTTGATCCGGTTTCGTCAGCCAACAGACGGCGCCGAGCCTATTCCGGTCGTCGTTCTTACCCGTCCTTCCAACCTGCGCTTCAACCCCCGCGCCTCGATCATCAGCTTCGAGCCCTTGGCCGCATTGGCCCGACCCCATTCCTCCAATAGCTCAAGGCAGGAGTGGTCGATATAACTCAGGTTACTGAGCGGCACATGCAAGGTGGTCCCGGCGGGTACCGTCGACAGCACCTGGGTTAATGCAGGCACTTTGAGAAAGGTCCCGGCCCCCGTCAATCGCAGCTCCATCTCGCCCTCCTGCGGCAGGTCGATCAGGCTTATCTTCAAGCGTGAGGCCTTGAACGCCAGCTTCACCAGCGTCAACCCGAAGCCCACCAACACACCCGTCAGCAGGTCGGTAAAGATGATCGCCAGCGCCGTCGCCGCGTAGGTAAACATCGGCATTCGCCCGTAGCGCGCCAGGCCACGAAACGCCTTCATGTCCACCAGCTTGATCCCGGTGTACACCAGCACACCCGCCAGGCTTGCCACCGGAATGCTTTGCAGCACACTGGACAGCAACAGCACGAACGCCAGCAACCACAAGCCGTGGAACATTGCCGACAAACGCGTGGTAGCGCCGGCCTGGACGTTGGCCGAACTGCGCACGATCACACCGGTCATCGGCAGGGCGCCGACCAGGCCACACAGCATGTTGCCCACGCCTTGTGCCGACAATTCCTTGTCGAAGTCGGAACGCTGGCCACTGTGCATACGGTCGACTGCCGCCGCCGAAAGCAGCGTTTCAGCGCTGGCGATAAAGGCGACGGCGAACGCGGCGATCAACAGATTGGGATCCGCCAGGTTCAACAGGTCGCTGGGGCGCAGCCAATCGATGGCATCCGCGAGGTTTTCCGGCACCTCCACCCGCTTGACCTGCAACGCCAGCACCAGGCTGGTGACTGTCGCCAAACCCACGCCGAGCAGGGCGCCGGGGACGAAGCGCAGCTTTTGCGGGCGAAATTTGTCCCACAACCACATCACCATGATCGTCGACAGCCCGAGCAAACCGGCCTGCCAGCCGAGCCCGCCGCCCAATGTGGGGATCGCCTGGATCAGTGCCGCAGGGAAGCCGGCAAGGTTATCCAGCCCCGAGGGCTTTGGCACACCGTCGAGCATCACGTGTACTTGCGACAGGACAATCAGCACCCCGATCCCCGCCAGCATCCCGTACACCACTGCAGGCGCAGTCACGCGGAACCAGCAGCCCAGGCGCAAACGCCCGGCCACCAATTGCAGGAAGCCCGCCAGCAACAGGATCGGCCCGAGCATGGCCATGCCATGCTGGCGAACCAGTTCGAACACCAACACCGCCAAACCTGCCGCCGGACCGCTGACTTGCAACGGCGACCCCGCCAGCCAACCGACCACCAGGCCACCGATGATCCCGGTGATCAAGCCTTTGGCCGGAGGCATTCCGGACGCGATGGCGATCCCCATGCACAGCGGCAGGGCGACCAGAAACACAACCACGGAAGCCAGCAGCTCCCGTGGCAGCACAGCTTTCAATTGAGCAGCACGCATAATGACTCTCCCGAGGCATTCGCCGGGCGTGGCAAAGCCTGGCTGCTCGAATGGCAGCCATCGCGTTACCCGACAGGGGATTGTTTTAGAAGCGCGCTTTAGGCGTCGCGGATGGAATCGGCTGGGTACCGTTCAAGGGCAGGAACGCTGCCTGATCCGCATCGTAGGCCCTGATTTCGCTGGTCTCGATGTCGTAGACCCAGCCATGGATAAACAAATGCCCGTTGGCCATGCGCGAGGCCACGGAGGGATGAGTGCGCAGGTGCTGCAGTTGGGCGATCACGTTTTCTTCGGTCAGCACGTGCATGCTTTCGTGTTCGTTGGCGCAATCGCAGTTGTCCTGGACCATGGTCTTGGCGACTTCGGCGTGGCGCAGCCAGGCCTTTACCGTGGGCATTTTTTCCAGGCTTTGGGGGTTGAGCACCGCGCGCATGGCGCCGCAGTCGGAGTGGCCGCAAATGATGATGTGCTGCACACCAAGGGCCAGTACCGCGTACTCGATAGCCGTTGAAACACCGCCGTTCATCTGCCCATAAGGCGGCACGACGTTACCGACGTTACGGGTCACGAACAAATCCCCAGGGGAGCTATGGGTGATCAGCTCGGGAACGATGCGCGAGTCGGCGCAGGTAATGAACATCGCCCGCGGGCTCTGGGCCGTGGCGAGTTTTTTGAAGAGCTCTTCCTGCTGGGGAAAGATCTCGTTATGGAAATGCAAAAAGCCTTCAACGATGTGCTGCAGCGCTGCATCGGCGGATTCCGCCTCGTGAGGGGCTGAAGCCGACGCAGCCAACGGCTGTTTATCCTTGTCACTCATAATTCATCCTCTTGGTTGGAGCAGGGGAGTTTTCCAGTGCGGCCGGCGCCCAAACTGAAGCGCCGACTCATTAGTCACTCGATGAACAAGGTACCCGCCGAAACTTAACTCAAACTGAATGAGCCGCTCTAGATCGGGGCTTTCAGTGATATCAAAACGCGACTATTCCTAAAGAAAAGTACGCTTTTCCAGCAGTTTACAATAATGCCATCTGTCTGCCCGGCGGACAAAACGCCGTGCAATCCAGATTAAACCCTTCCCGCCGGTTGAGCCCCAATCGTTTGATCGCCTTGGCGAAACGTTGCGCCAGCAAATCGGCAAACGGCCCTTCGCCACGCATGCGTACACCGAAGCGGCTGTCGTAGACCTCACCGCCGCGCACCTGCCGCACCAGGCTCATCACATGGGCCGCGCGCTGCGGGTAATGGGCCGCCAGCCATTCCTCAAACAGCGGCGCCACCTCCAGAGGCAAACGCAGCATCATGTACGCCGCGCTCTGTGCCCCCGCGGCATGAGCTTCGGCCAGCAGGCTTTCCAGCTCGCTGTCGTTGATCATCGGGATCATCGGCGAACACAGCACGCCCACCGGGATCCCCGCCTCACGCATCACCCGGATCGCCCGCAGCCGGGCCTTGGGCGCAGCCGTGCGCGGTTCGAGGATGCGCTTGAGTTCATCGTCCAGGCTGGTGAGGCTGATCATCACCGCCACCAGCCGCTGCTGCGCCAGCTCGGTCAGCAGGTCGAGGTCCCGCAGGATCAGCGAGCCCTTGGTAATGATCGTCACCGGATGACGGTAGCGCAGCAGCACTTCGAGGGTTTGCCGGGTGATCTTGTACTCGCGCTCGATGGGCTGGTACGGGTCGGTGTTGGAGCCCAGGTTGATCGGCGCGCAGGTGTAGCCCGGTTTCGACAGTTGCTGCTCAAGCACCTCGGCGGCGTTGGTCTTGGCGATCAGCTTGGTTTCGAAGTCCAGCCCCGGCGACAGGTCCCAATACGCGTGGCTGGGCCGCGCATAGCAGTAGATACAACCATGCTCGCAGCCGCGATACGGGTTGATCGCCCGGTCAAACGGGATATCCGGCGAGCTGTTGCGGGTAATGATGGTTTTCGCGGTTTCGATACGGACTTCGGTGCCCTGGGTCTGTGGCACTTCCTGATACCAACCGTCGTCTTCCGCCACGCTGACGGTGGGCGCAAAACGGTTGTGCAGGTTGGTGGCCGTGCCGCGCCCGCGAGGCGGCAAAGGGACATTCATAGTCAGACCTCATAAACTGTATCCATATACAGTATTCGAGAAGATCGCTTTTCACCAGCACCACTGGGCGGCGCGGTCTAGCATCGACCTTCGCACGAACGGAATGACACCTTCCTACATGTAACCAAACAAGAAATAAATCGCGACATATGTGACATGGATAAAGTTATTAACACATCGCTATGATCACAACTTAACTCATTACCACCTACAGGATATTTATGTCTCAGGATGAACTACGCTTTACATGCGCAGACTTTGAAAAAGATAACAGCCCGGAAGTATTAATGGAGCGCTTTACCGACGGTAAACTGTCCTACGCCATGTATGCCTCTTCCTCCAACAGGGACGGGCACTACGACACCACTTCCTCCACCACCGACCTGGATAACGACGGCGACTTCGATGAACAGGACAAGACCATCTTCCTGAACATGGCGAATAGCTTTGTAAAAACCTGCGCCCCTCGATAATTAATCGGCTAGTTGCCAGGCTTATATATAAAACTATAAACCTGGCAACTGACACTACTTCTCTGAAGTTTGATCAGCTTCGGTAGTTACTGCATCTTTTCGCAAGTCTTTCACTTGCGAAGCCTTTACAGTCTCTCCCTTATTACCCCAACTGTCCCGAACGAAACTGACGACATCCGCCACTTCCTGATCCGACAGCCGCCAGGCAAACGCCGGCATGGTGAAGGTCGAAGGTGCCGTATGCGTCGCCGGCAACGTGCCGCCGTTCAACACGATGTTGATCAGCGACGTCGCATCCGCCGTCTGCAATACCGGGTTGCCCGCCAGCGCCGGGAACACGCGGGTGTAGCCGTGGCCGTCGGTACGGTGGCACGCCGCGCAGTTGTCGATGTACACCGAGGCACCCGGCTTGCTGTCATCACCCTTCCACAGCGCATCGGCGACCTGCTTGTCGTATTGGTGCGGCTGATCCTTGGGATCCACCGCCGGCAAGCTCTTGAGGTAACGGGCGATAGCCGTCAGATCCTCTTCCGACATGTACTGCATGCTGTGGACCACAACGTCGCTCATGCCGCCAAACACCGCACTGCGATCACTGCGCCCGGTCTTGAGGAATTGCACCAGTTGCTCCTCGCTCCAGCTACCCAGGCCGTCCTTGTGATCACCCCGCAGGCTCTTGGCAATCCAGCCTTCCAGCGGTGCGCTGCCGGAAAGGAAAGCGGTACCGTCGGATGCACTCAGGGATTTTTCCTGCATGGTCAGGGCCCGTGGCGTATGGCAGGCACCGCAGTGGCCAAGGCCCTCTACCAGATAAGCGCCACGGCTGATCACCGGGTCGGCGCCCGCCTGGGCCTGGTAGTCCTCAACCTTGGGGGCGAACATCCAGCGCCACCCGGCCAACGGCCAACGCATGCTCAACGGCCAGGGAATGTCGCTGTCCTTGTTCACCTGCGCCACCGGCTCCACGCCCTTCATGAAGTACGCGTACAGCGCCTGCATGTCGCTTTCGCTGACCCGCGCGTAAGACGGGTAGGGCATCGCCGGGTAAAGCGTACTACCGTCCTTGGCGACGCCATGGCGCACAGCCTGGTCGAAGTCTTCGAAGCTGTAGTCGCCCAGGCCGGTTTTATCCGGGGTGATGTTGGTGGAGTAGATGGTGCCGATCGGGGTTTCCATCGGCAGGCCACCGGCGAACGGTTTGCCGCCCTTGGCGGTGTGGCAGGCCACGCAGTCACCGGCGCGAGCCAGGTATTCACCCTGTTTGACCAGATCGGTTTCAGCCGCACTCACCGAGCAGCTGCTGAACAAAGCCAGGGACGCGATAACAAATGCTTTCATGGTCATCGCTCCTTATGCCTGAACCAGTGGGCCGGGGTTTTTCAGGTACTGCTCGCGAATTGCCCGCGCCGACCAGTAGGTCAATGCCGCCACCAGGCCCGTAGGGTTGTAGCCCAAGCCTTGTGGGAACGCGGAAGCGCCCGGGACAAACACGTTGTGTACGTCCCAGCACTGCAGGTAGCGGTTCAAGGCACTGGTTTTCGGGTCGGTGCCCATGATCGCGCCACCGTTGAGGTGGGTGGTCTGGTAAGACGCGGTGTTGAAGTGCTCGCCCACCTTTTTGCCCAGCAAGGCAATCGCCTTGGGGTTCATCGCTTCGGCGATCTTGCTCATTTTTTCGACCATGAAGCGGTTCATCTTGATGTCGTTTTCCTGCCAGTCGAAGGTCATGCGCAGCAGCGGCAGGCCGTAGGCATCGCGGTAAACCGGGTCCAGGTCGAGGTAGTTGCCACGGTAGGATTGGTGGGCGCCATGGGCATCCATCGACACCTGATGGGTGTAGTAATCAGCCGTGGCGCGCTTCCACGCGCTGCCCCAGGCCGGCGTGCCCGGCGGGTTGGAGGTACCCGCAATCGGCCGGCTGCCCGCCTGGTTGACCCACATCGGCGAGCCGCCCACAAAGCCGTGAGGCCCATGGTCGAAGTTGTCGGCGTTGAAGTCATCGACCGCCACGCCATTGCCGCCGGCACCGATAAAGTTGTTGGTGTGCACGTCCTTGTCGAAGAACGCCTTGATGGTGGCCATGTTCTGGTAGGCGAAGTTGCGGCCCACCACGCCCTCACCGGAGATCGGGTCGTAGGGTTTGCCGATGCCCGACAGCAGCATCAGGCGCACGTTGTTGAACTGGAAGGAACCGAGGATCACCAGGTCCGCCGGCTGCTCGCATTCCCGCCCCTGGGCGTCGACATACGTCACGCCGGTCGCCTTGCTCCTGGTGCTGTCGAGATTGACCTTCAGCACGTGGGAATTGGGCCGCAGTTCGAACTTGGGTTCCTGGCGCAAGGCCGGCAGGATGTTCACGTTCGGCGAAGCCTTGGAATACATGTAGCAGACATAACCGCTGCAGAAGCCGCAGAAGTTGCACGGGCCCATCTGGGCACCGTAAGGGTTGGTGTACGGCCCCGATGTATTCGCGGAAGGCAGGTTGTAGGGTTTGTACCCCACGGCCGTGGCGGCCTTCTGGAACAGCTGTGCAGAGACGGTGTTCTTCTGCGATTCCAGCGGGAAATGGTTCGAGCGATCCGGTGCGTAAGGGTTGCCGCCCTTGCCTTCGCCCACCAACTGGCCTTTCACCGTCCAGGCTTGCCCGGAGGTGCCGAAGACTTTCTCGGCATAGTCGAAGAATGGTTCCAGCTCTTCATAGCTGACGCCGAAATCCTGGATGGTCATGTCCTTGGGAATGAAGTTTTTCCCGTAGCGCTCTTCGTAATGGCTGCGCATGCGCAACTCGATTGGGTCCACCCGAAAGTGCACGCCGGACCAGTGCAGGCCTGCACCGCCGACACCGTTGCCAGGCAGGAAAGCGCCCAGTTGGCGGTTGGGCATCGCCACGTCATTCACGCTATGGCGAATGGTCACGGTTTCCTTGGAGATGTCCTGGAAGAGCTTTTTACGCACGCTGTAGGTCAGTTCGTCGATGACCTGGGGATAGTTGCCGTCCGGGTAGGTGTCCTGCATCGGGCCGCGCTCCAGCGCTACCACGTTGAGGCCAGCTTCCGTCAGCTCCTTGGCCATGATCGCGCCGGTCCAGCCAAAGCCGACAATCACTGCATCCACTTTCTTCATGATGGTCGCCACGTTTACGCCCTCTCGCCACGGATCGAAACAGCCGGGAAGGGGTATTGCTCGTTGCGTTCAACCCAATCCATGAAATCGGCGCGGGCGCCGGGGAAGCCGATCATGGTCCAGCCGACCATGCCTTTGTTGCCACCGTGGACCGGGTCGCAAAAGAACCCTTCCTTGGTGTTTTGCAGCAACAGATTGAAGAAAATCTTCGGCGGGACGCTGTCAAATTGCGCGTCGCCAGCCTCCAGGCGCTGCAACAATTTGTCCTGGGTAGCGCTGTCTTGCTCGGCAAATAACTTACCGTTCATCGCTTTCGACCAGGCGTCCGTGGCAGCAATGCCCAGGCGATAGATCTCCTTGGGCACCAATTTGCTCTGCCAGCCCATTTCAGGCGGCGCGTCGGCATTGAACGGGCCTTGCATGAACCACAGGGCGCCAGCCGCGTACGGCGTGTTCATCTGACGGTCGATATATTCCGGCGCACCGGCTTCCAGGGCGCCTGGGCCCTGGTCGTCCGCCGGGATCAGGCGCGCAACGGCCGCGTTGATAAAGGCCCATTCCTCGGCAGTGAAATAGCTCGGCTCATAGGCCTTGCTGCTGACGGGCGCCTTCTCCGGGCTGGCTTGAGCCGGTTCGGGAACCGCCATCAGCATCGAACCGCCCAGGCCCGTGCTGGCGACAGTGACCACGGGGATCAAGGTCAAGGATTTGCGTAAAAACTCACGCCGGGGGTTGTCTTGATCTTGATCAGACATGGTGGCACCTCATCATGTGGTCACGGATTTATCAGCCGCTTCGAGGAACGACTTATAGTTTTGGCAGTAAATGGGATCCAAAGGACCCAAGGGGATAGAACACAGCAGCAATCAATAGTTACAAAGGATAGCAGGCTAAGGATTGGGGAAAATCGTTTCAGCGCGAAAAAATCTGCCCGGAGCCGGCTTATTCACGATTCTTTGACGAGTACCTCACACGGCATTGACCCCCTGTAGGCGAATCTGGGCCCCATCAGCCCCTTCCCTATTCGGTTACATCGCGCATGTTCAAGAATCAATTGCTGCCTGCCGTCAGCCTCGTGTTCATGGCGCTGTTCACCACCGCACCGTCCCAGGCCGAAGAGCTCACGCCCATTCGTTCGTTGGAATGGGCCCAGCCGGTGGGCAATCAATACAACCTGTATCAAATGACGCCCACGCTCTATCGCAGCGCGCTGCCGGATAGCGGTGCTGTTCCTGTATTGGAAAAGCTCAAGATCGGTACGGTGATCAACTTTCTGCCCGAGTCCGATGCCAAGTGGCTGAAATCACCCGGTATCAACCAGGTGCAATTGTCCTATCGCACCAACCATGTCGATGACGCCGATGTGCTCGCAGCGTTGCGTGCGATTCAGGATGCCGAAGCCAACGGCCCGGTGCTGATGCACTGCAAACACGGCTCCGACCGCACTGGCCTGGTGGCGGCGATGTATCGGGTGGTGATTCAGGGATGGAGCAAGGAAGATGCGCTGAACGAAATGACCTTGGGCGGCTTTGGCGCCAGTAGCGGCTTCAAGGACGGTGTTCGCTACATGATGAGGGCCGATGTCGACAAGTTACGCACCGCACTGGCCAACGGCGAATGCAGCACCAGCGCCTTTGCGCTGTGCTCGATGAAAAGCTGGCTGAATACCGCGGACAACGCCAAAGACCCGGCCGAGGAAAAAACCGCCTGGGTGGTCGCTCCCTGAGCCATCAACCCAGGGAGCGCTTCACGATCAGTCTTTCTTCAGCTTCGGATTAGGGAAGAACTGCACCGCTTGCACCTTGGGGTCCGGTGCTTTCAACGCCGACGTATTGACCCGCGTACCCAATTCCTTGGGCACTGACAGACCTTGTTCATTCAGCGTGTCGGAATAGCCGCAAGCCACGCATTCGCGGTGCGGAACATCGTCCTCGCTCCACATCATCAACTTGTCCGGCTCGCTGCACGCCGGGCAGACTGCCCCGGCGATAAAGCGTTTTTTGGTTTTCACAGGTGCTTCACTCATGCTGCCGCGTCCTCACTCAGGCCGCTGTGGCGCAAGAGTGCGTCAATCGACGGCGCCCGTCCGCGGAAATCGACGAACAGCACCATCGGTGCCTGGGAACCGCCACGGGCCAGGATCGCCTCGCGGAACGCCCGGCCAGTCTCGGCATTGAGCACGCCATCTTCTTCGAACTTGGAGAAGGCATCGGCCGACAGCACTTCCGCCCACTTGTAGCTGTAGTAACCCGCGGCGTAACCGCCAGCGAAGATATGCGCGAAGCTGTTGGGGAAGCGGTTGTAGGCGGGCGGACGCATCACCGACACCTCATCACGCACACCTTCAAGCACCTGCAGCACGCTGCGGCCATCGCCGTGGGTAGCGTGCAGCTCGAAGTCGAACAGCGAGAACTCCAACTGGCGAACCATCATCAGGCCGGACTGGAAGTTCTTCGCCGCGAGCATTTTTTCCAGCAGGTCCTGAGGCAGCGGCTCACCGGTTTCATAGTGACCGGAAATCAGCGCCAGGCCTTCCGGCTCCCAGCACCAGTTTTCCATGAACTGGCTCGGCAACTCCACCGCATCCCAGGCCACGCCGTTGATGCCGGACACGCCGGCGTGCTCGACACGGGTCAACAGGTGGTGCAGGCCGTGGCCGAATTCGTGGAACAGCGTGGTCACTTCATTGTGGGTCAGCAGGGCAGGCTTGCCGCTGTCGGCCGGGGTGAAGTTGCACACCAGGTTGGCCACCGGGCTTTGCAGCACGCCATCAACCGTGCGGCGACGGTCACGGGCGCCGTCCATCCAGGCACCCCCACGCTTGTTGGCGCGGGCATACAGGTCGAAGAAGAAGCGGCCGACGTGCTGGCCGTTTTCCTTGATTTCAAACAGGCGAACATCCGGGTGCCAGGTGTCGAAGCCTTTCTGCTCGGCGATCTCGATGCCATACAGGCGTTGCACGATGGCGAACAGGCCGCTGAGTACCTTGTCGATCGGGAAGTAGGCGCGCAGGGCTTCCTGGGAAACGCTGTAACGCTGCTCACGCAGTTTTTCGCCGTAGAAACCGCTGTCCCAGCTTTGCAGGTCCGCGCAGCCTTGTTCGGCGGCATAGGCCTTGAGCTGTTGCAGGTCCTGGGTGGCAAACGGCTTGCTGCGCTTGGCCAGGTCCCGCAGGAAGCTCAGCACTTGGTCGCTGGACTCGGCCATTTTGGTGGCCAGGCTCAGCTCGGAGAACGAGGCGAAGCCCAGCAGTTGCGCCAGCTCCTGACGCAGGTCGAGGATCTGTTCCATGACCGGGCCGTTATCGTTCTGACCGGCAGTCGGACCTTGGTCCGACGCGCGGGTGCAGTAGGCTGCGTAGATTTCTTCACGCAGGGCGCGGTCGTGGGCGTAGGTCATCACCGCGTAGTAGCTCGGGAATTCCAGGGTGATCAGCCAGCCGTCGAGGCCCTTGGCCTGGGCAGCCGCAGCCATTTGCGCCTTGGAGGAATCGGTCAGGCCGGCGAGGGTTGCTTCGTCAGTGACGTGCTTGGTCCAGGCCTGGGTGGCATCGAGCAATTGGTTGGAGAACTTGCTGCCCAGTTCGGAGAGCTTGCTCTGCACTTCGGCATAACGCTTTTGCTGCTCAGGCGGCAAATCGATACCCGACAGACGGAAGTCCCGCAGGGAGTGTTCCAGGATGGTTTTTTGCGCCACGTCGAAGCCGGCGGCTTCCGGGCTGTTGGCCAGGGCGTCGAAGGCCTGGAACAACTCGCGGTTCTGGCCCATCTCGGTGGAGTAGGCGCTCAGTGCCGGCAGGCACGCCTCGTAGGCTTCCCGCAGTTCGGCGCTGTTGCACACGGCATTCAGGTGGCTGACCGGGCTCCAGGCGGCACCCAGGCGGTCATTGAGTTCGTCCATGGCCAGGACCAGCCCGGCCCAGGTCGGATTTTTACCCTGGCTTTGCAGGATGCCTTCGATGGCGACGCGGTTGTCGGCGAGGATCTGTTCAATGGCCGGCTGCACGTGCTCGGCACGGATCGCCGAGAACGGCGGCAGGTCGTAGGACTGCAGAAGAGGGTTGTTCGCGCTCACGGTTGGCACCTTGGCTGAAGAAACATGTAAGAACAAAGATGGGGCCATCTTAATTACAATCAACGCCCACCGCAGCTATCAGCAGAAGAGAGAGAGCCTATCGTGACCCTTCGCACCTACCAGAATCACACGCCGGCCCTGGCCGCCGGGGCTTTCGTCGATGCATCGGCGGTGGTGATCGGCGACGTCGAAATCGGCACCGACAGCTCGGTATGGCCGCTGACGGTGATCCGCGGCGACATGCACCGCATCCGCATCGGTGCGCGCACCAGCGTGCAGGACGGCTGCGTGCTGCACATTACCCACGCAGGCCCCTTCAATCCTGATGGTTTCCCGCTGCTGATCGGCGACGATGTGACCATTGCCCACAAGGTCATGCTGCATGGCTGCACGGTAGGCAGCCGGATCCTGATCGGCATGGGCAGCATTGTGATGGACGGCGCCGTGGTGGAAGACGAGGTGATCATCGGCGCCGGCAGCCTGGTGCCGCCGGGCAAGAAACTTGAGAGCGGTTTTTTGTATGTTGGCAGCCCGGTTAAACAAATCCGCCCGCTGACTGACAAGGAACGCGCATTTTTCACCTACAGCGCCGCGAACTACGTAAAGCTCAAAGACCTGCACCTGGCCGAAGGCTTCGACCAATGACAAGGACACCCATGCATTACCAGACCGTTTTGTTCGACCTCGATGGCACCCTCACCGACCCGCGCGAAGGCATCACCCGCTCGATCCAGTACGCCCTCGCCAAACTGGGGATCGATGAGCCGGACCTGACCAAACTCGAGCACTTCATCGGCCCGCCGCTGCTGCAAGCGTTCATGCAGTTTTATGGTTTCGACGAAGCCAAGGCCTGGGAAGCGGTGAATTTCTACCGCGAGCGCTTCAAGGTCACCGGCTTGTACGAAAACCGCGTGTTCGACGGCGTGATGCCGCTGCTTGAGGAGCTGAACGGCCAGGGCCGCCAGCTGTATGTGGCCACGTCCAAGCCTTGGGTATTTGCCCGGGAAATCGCCCGGCATTTTGATTTCGCCAAGCACTTCAAGGTGATCTACGGCAGCGAGCTGGACGGCACCCGCACCAACAAGGTCGAGCTGATTGCCCACCTGATGGCGCAAGAAAGCCTGGACCCGGCCAGCACCTTGATGATTGGCGACCGCAAGCACGACCTGATCGGGGCCCGCAGCAATGGGCTGGATTCGGCGGCGGTGGGTTATGGGTTTGGCAGCCATGAAGAGCTGAGTGCCGAGGCGCCGACCTGGCATTTTGAAACATTGGCCGAGCTGCATCAGGCGTTTTTGCAACGGCCTTGAATGCGCTATCGCAGGCAAGCCAGCTCCCACATTTGATCACGGTCGGCCAAGACAACTCAGTCAAATGTGGGAGCCGGGCTTGCCCGCGATGAGGCCCTACCGGCCAACCACTTGCCCGGATCCCTCCAACGCCCTCAGGGCCGCCTTGCGCTGATCCACCGGCAACCCGCCCAGCTTCTCCACCGCCGCAAAGAACTTCGGCCAATCCCCGCCTTCCTGCCGGAACAACGCGACGAACGCCGGCACCCACTGGTCATACAGCCCAAACGGCAGCAACCTTGCGTTGTTCATCGGCAGGTTGACCCAGGCGTCATAACGCTTGTCGCCACCCCACTGGCTATCGCGCATGTGCCGGTAGTCACTGCGCAGGCGCTCGAATTCAGCGGCCTTGGCCTGGCGCATGGCATCTGCCGTCAGCGGCTGCGCATACAACTGCTCCAGGCGTTTGCGGGTATCGAGCACCAGCCGGGTGAACTGGTCGCGCTGCTTCAGCGCCGACTCGCTGGCAGGCGGCAAGCCTTGGGCGGCGCGCCATTGCCGGGTACCTTCCTGCTCGACGAAGGTGGCGTACGACTCGTTGAACTCGGTGTCGTCCTTCACATAAAACCGCTGGTGCGCCAGCTCATGAAAAATCAGCGTGGCCAGGCGCTCGTCCCCCCAGCTCATCATCGAACTCATGATCGGGTCGTTGAACCAGCCGAGGGTGGAATAGGCCTCCACGCCGCCAATCGACACATCCATCCCTTGCTGCTTCAACAAAGCCGCCTGGCCGCGTGCGGCGCCCTGGTTGTAGTAGCCGCGATAGGCCACGCAACCGGCAATCGGGAAGCAGTGGGTTTGCGGGGACAGGGAAAATTCAGGCGTGGCGAACACGTTCCAGACCACGTAAGGGCGGCCGATATCGGCATACAGCCGGTAACTCTGGTTATCCGGCAGGTGCAGGTGTTCGCTGGCGAAGGTGCGGGCTTTCTGCGATTGCGCCAAGTGCTCGCGCAGCACCTGTGGCCGGGACGGGTCGGCGACGACCGCGGAGACCGGCTCCCGGGCACGCAGCAATTGCCATTGGCCGTCTGCCAGTTGGCTGTAATAACTGACGCTGGAACAGCCGCTGAGCAACAGCAGCATCAAGCCGGGAAGCAAACGCCTGACCATTAAAACCTCTCGCCGGTAACCATCCCGCCAGACTATCTCGCCTGTGGGGAATTTTTCCATGGCGTGGCGTGTTTATACTCATGGGGAGCGTGCTGCCGAACGCAGCCGTTCAAAAAACCATTCCTACAGTTGAGTGCTTAACATGCGTCAGCTACTGCTTCCCGTCGCCGCGATTTTTCTCAGTGCCTGTGCGTCGACGCCACTACCGCCGGTTGATCCACACCAGGCCTGGGTCGACTTCGCTACCCCGACACCCGGCGCCAAGCTGGTAATGGCGCAACGCCTGGACGGGAAAAACCTGAACGACGGGCGCTTCTTCCAGGTGCCGCCAGGCAGCCATGAATTGATGGTGCGTTTTGATTTCGAGGTGCCTACCGGCGGCAGTTTCGGCGGGTTTGGCCAAACCACTGACCGTACCTGCTTCATGACCCTGCAATACGACCGTTTCGAGGCAGGCCAGCGTTATCGCCTGGAAGGGCGCTCACTGGGCTACAACCCGAATATCCGGCTGTACAACAGAGCGGGTCAATTGCTGGCCGAAGAACGTAGCGTCAACTGCATCTGATCAGTCGTTGTTCTTCTGGTAGACGATGGCCTTGGTGCCATTCTCACAGCTGCCGACAACCATGGCGCTGTCGTGCTTGTCAGCTTCTTCCTTGGTGACGATTTCGAGGGTGTAGGACGGAACGGCATTCGCCTGGATTTTGACCTCGATCTCCTTCCTGAGCTCTTCACAATCTTTTGGCGCCGCCAGCGCCGACGTGGCCAGTGCACAGCAGATAACCGCCAAGGCAATACGTTTCATGTGTGAAGCTCCCTGAATGCACGCGCACGGGTGTGCGCTGAGTCTGCAATCGGCTATTCGACCACATTTGCACCTGCAGGGGCGAGCAAGCTCACCCCTGCAAGGGGGTTGCATCAACTAACCAGCGTGCCATCCAGGGTAATGGTTGCATTCAGTACCTTGGACACGGGGCATCCTTCCTTGGCCTTTTTGCTCAGCTCATCGAACTGCGCCTGGCTGGCGCCCGGGATCTTCGCCTTGAGGGTCAGGTGCACGGCAGTAATCGCAAAGCCACCGTCCACTTGGTCCAGGGTCACTTCGGCCTGGGTGTCGATGCTGTCGGCCTTGAGCCCGGCATCGCCGAGAATCATGGAAAACGCCATGGAGAAACAACCGGCATGGGCTGCGCCGATCAGTTCTTCAGGGTTGGTGCCCTTGCCACCTTCGAAACGGGCCTTGAAGCCGTAAGGCGCTTCACGCAGAACGCCGGTTTCGGTGGAAATGGAACCCAGGCCAGTCTTCAGGTCGCCTTCCCAATGCGCGGATGCTTTTTTAACAATACTCATAGCGGTCTCCTCGAACGGTGGTTTTGCGTCAGTAAGGGTTCTGAGGATAGACGCCACGGCAAAGTTCATCTTGTCGGAGAAACCTAGCGATTAAGTAGGAAATTTCACCATCGCTATTGAATCTCGGGTATATGCCCTCATTGCATAGGACATGCACATGAAGCGGCAGGTTTTGGTTCGTCTAAGAAGCCTGCGCCCCCATTGGAGAAGCAGGCTTATGAAATCGCTGTCCGACGTAAAGTTCTCGACCCTCGACCTCGTGCCCGTGCGCGCCAACGGCAGCCCGGCGCAGTCGCTGCGCAATTCCCTGGACCTGGCCCAGCACGTGGAAAAATTCGGCTACAACCGTTTCTGGGTCGCCGAACACCACAATATGGACGGCATCGCCAGCTCGGCGACCTCGGTATTGCTGGGTTACCTGGCCGGCGGCACCTCGACGATCCGTGTCGGTTCCGGTGGCGTGATGCTGCCCAACCACGCACCGTTGGTGATCGCCGAGCAGTTCGGCACCCTGGAAAGCCTGTACCCGGGCCGCATCGACCTGGGCCTTGGCCGCGCACCAGGCTCCGACCAGATGACCGCCCGCGCGCTGCGCCGTGAACGCTCCGGCAGCGCCGATGATTTCCCGGAAGACGTGGCAGAACTGATGGCCTACCTCGGCCCGCGCACCCCGGACCAGCGCGTGATCGCCGTACCCGGCACGGGCACCAATGTGCCTGTGTGGCTGCTGGGCTCAAGCCTGTTCAGTGCACAACTGGCGGGCGAGCGCGGTTTGCCTTACGCCTTTGCCTCGCATTTTGCACCGCGCCTGATGCATGAAGCGATTCGCGTCTATCGCAACCACTTCAAGCCTTCGGCCGTGCTGGACAAGCCCTACGTGATGCTCGGTATCCCGCTGGTAGCTGCCGACACCGATGAGCAGGCCGACTACCTGGCCACCTCGGTGTACCAGCGAATTCTCGCGCTGATGCGTGGGCAAAGCCTGGTGCAGCGCCCGCCGGTCAAGACCATGGACGGCCTGTGGCTGCCCCATGAGAAAGACGCCGTGGGCAGTTTCCTCGGCCTGGCCATGGTGGGCAGCCCGCAGAAGATCCGCGCCAAGCTGGAGGTGCTGGTGGAGCAGACCGGCGCTGATGAGCTGATCTTTACCTGTGACCTGTACGAACATGCCGACCGGATTCATTCCTACGAGCTGCTGGCGCAGGTCATGAAGGGCTGAATCCAGGAGTGAGGCGGGACACAGAGCATCCCAGACTTCATTCCCACGCGGAGCGAGGGATCGCAGGCATAAAAAAACCGACGCACTTGCGTCGGTTTTTTACGTCTGCAACACGGGATCACCCGCGCTTGTAGGCGATTTCCTTGGTACCGGCTTCACAGCTGCCGACAACCGTGTGGTCACTAGGTGCAGCACCTTTGTCCACGATTTCCAGGGAGTAGCCCGAAGCGCCTTTAGCGTCGATTTTCGCCGCAATCTCGCTTTTCAGCTCTTCACAAGGCTTGCCCGCCGCCAGGGCCGTGCCCGCAATGCTCAACAAACCTACCGCCAACAAAAAGTTCTTCATCCGTCACTTCCTTGGGTTGATCGAAAGGAAGCACGTCGCCGCTCGTCACGTCGACGTGCCTAAAGGTTGTAGCGGAGTTTATGGCAATCGGCCAGCGCGCAAGTTCAACCGGCTCAATCAACTACTGGCAATTCGGAACCCCACCTTGAGGGTGACCTGGAAATGCGCAGCCTTGCCGTCCTTGATGTGGCCACGAGTTTCGGTCACTTCAAACCACTCCAAGTGCTTGATGCTCTTGCTGGCTTCAGCCAGGGCATTGTTGATGGCCTCCTCGATGCTGGTCGCGGAAGAGCCCACCAGTTCGACTTTCTTGTAGGTGTGATGATCACTCATAAGTTTTTCTCCTGGGGTCGTTAATCAAGACTAGCAGTGAATTCTCGTACTGCTTCTGGCGGCTATTGCGATGTGAAAGTTCAGATTTACTGCACTTTCTGAAACCGCCGCAGTCGGAAACAACACACGCCACTCAATCACTCCAGGAGAGCCCACATGGCCAACACCTCTTTACGCAAAGCGTCATTGGAAAGCATGGAAGCCGAGATTTCGAGCCTGCTCAAATCTTTGGAAAGCCTCAAGGACGATGCGTCTGACGAGTCGCGCAAAACCCTGAAGGCCCTGAAAAGCAATGCCGAGAACGCTCTCAAGCATTCCCGCCACCTGATCAGCGATGCCTACGAAGAAAGCAAAGTCAAAATCCGCGAAACCGGTGTTGCAACACGGGACTACGCGCAAGAGCATCCATGGACTACCGCCGGTGTCGCCGTCGGCGCGCTGGGTCTGCTGGCAGCTTACTTGCTGTGCAAACGCGGCGACTAAACGTCCTGGCGCGCAAGCTCAGCCTTGAGCCACTGCGCCAGTTGCCCGGCGCGCCCATCTGCGGCGCGCTTGGGTAGCCACAACGCCAGTTGCGCCGGGGTTTCACTGAAACCCCACGGCGCAACCAGGCGACCCGCTCGCAGGTCCTCTGCCACCAGCGGTTCAGGCGCAATTGCTACCCCCAGCCCGGCCACCGCCGCCTCCAGCAAATAATACAAATGCTCAAACCCCTGACCGTACTTCAACGCGCCAGCGTCGATCCCATGGTGCTGCGCCCAGCTGGGCCAGGCTTGCGGGCGTGAGGTAGTGTGCAACAGGGCCTCACTCAGCAGCGCCTCGGGAGGCGCATGGCGCAATCGCTCGTAATGGGCAAAACGCGGGCTCATGACCGGGCCGATGCGTTCGCTGGCCAATTCATACACCTGCATATCCGCCGGCCATGGAGGCTCGGCGAACACCAGCAGCGCGTCCAGGCCGGGGCGGCGCGGGTCAAGATCGCCTTCACCCGCCGACAGATGCAGGCGCAAATCCGGCAACTCGGCGTTCAGGCGCCCCAGACGCGGAATAAACCAGCGCGCCAGCAGGCTGCCGGAGCAGCCGAGCACAAACGGCGCATCGGCACTGCTTTGCGTGAGCTCGGCGCAGGTGTCCCTCAGTCGCTCGAACGCCTCGAAACTCGCATCCCGCAGACGAATGCCGGCATCTGTGAGTTTGAGGCCGCGCCCGTCCTTGGCGAACAGGCTGACGCCGAGGTGTTCTTCCAACACCTTGAGCTGCCGGCTGACCGCACCATGGGTCACATGCAGTTGCTCAGCGGCCTGGCTAACGCTGTTCAGGCGCGCAGTCGCCTCAAAAGCGCGCAAGGCATTCAGCGGTGGGAGGTCTCGGCTCATCTGTGAGTTTTCCTGACAGGTTGTGGCGATCTTATCGGTTTTCACGTGGAAGCGTCAGGGGTAGAGTGACCGTCATTGCCTCTTACACATTTTCTACCTGGAGCGTCCCATGACTCAGACCCAGACCGATTTACGCAACGGCCCGGATGCCAATGGCCTGTTTGGTTCGTTCGGCGGCCGCTACGTGGCGGAAACCCTGATGCCGTTGATCCTTGACCTGGCCCGCGAATACGAAGCGGCCAAGATCGATCCGGCCTTCAACGAAGAACTGGCCTACTTCCAGCGCGACTACGTCGGACGCCCAAGCCCGCTGTACTTCGCCGAGCGCCTGACCGAGTTCTGCGGTGGCGCCAAGATCTACCTCAAGCGCGAAGAGCTGAACCACACCGGCGCCCACAAGATCAACAACTGCATCGGCCAGATCCTGCTGGCGCGGCGCATGGGTAAAAAACGCATCATCGCCGAGACCGGCGCCGGCATGCACGGTGTGGCCACCGCCACCGTCGCCGCGCGTTTTGGCCTGCAATGCGTGATCTACATGGGCACCACCGACATCGAGCGCCAACAGGCCAACGTATTTCGCATGAAGCTGCTGGGCGCTGAAGTGATCCCGGTAGTCGCCGGTACCGGCACCCTGAAAGACGCGATGAACGAAGCCCTGCGTGACTGGGTGACCAACGTCGACAGCACCTTCTACCTGATCGGCACCGTGGCCGGTCCGCACCCGTACCCAGCCATGGTTCGCGACTTCCAGGCCGTGATCGGCAAGGAAACCCGTACCCAGCTGCAAGCCCAGGAAGGCCGTCTGCCCGACAGCCTGGTGGCGTGCATCGGCGGCGGTTCCAATGCCATGGGCCTGTTCCACCCGTTCCTGGATGACACCAGCGTCGAAATCATCGGCGTTGAAGCGGCCGGCTACGGCATCGAGACCGGCAAACACGCGGCCAGCCTCAACGGCGGCGTCCCGGGCGTACTGCACGGCAACCGTACCTTCCTGTTGCAGGACGACGATGGCCAGATCATCGACGCCCACTCGATTTCCGCCGGCCTCGACTACCCGGGCATCGGCCCTGAACACGCCTGGCTGCATGACATCGGCCGCGTCCAGTACACCTCGGTGACCGACGACGAAGCCCTCGACGCCTTTCACAAATGCTGCCGCCTGGAAGGGATTATTCCTGCACTGGAAAGCGCCCACGCCCTGGCCGAAGTGTTCAAGCGCGCGCCGACCTTGCCGAAAGATCACCTGATGGTGGTCAACCTGTCCGGCCGTGGCGACAAAGACATGCAAACCGTGATGCACCACATGGAACAGTCCAAGCAGGAGAAACACTGATGAGCCGCCTGCAAACACGTTTTGCGCAACTGAAAGAACAAAACCGCGCCGCCCTGGTGACCTTCGTCACCGCTGGCGACCCGGGCTATGACACCTCGCTGGCGATCCTCAAGGGCTTGCCGGCGGCCGGCGCCGATGTGATCGAACTGGGCATGCCGTTCACTGACCCGATGGCTGACGGCCCGGCCATTCAACTGGCCAACATCCGCGCGCTGACCGCCAAGCAGAACCTCACGAAAACCCTGCAAATGGTTCGCGAGTTCCGCGAGGGCAACAGCGACACGCCGCTGGTGCTGATGGGCTACTTCAACCCGATCCACATGTACGGCGTGCCACGCTTCATCAGCGATGCGAAAGAAGCCGGCGTCGACGGCCTGATCGTGGTCGACATGCCGCCGGAACATAACGGCGAGCTGTGCGACCCGGCCCAGGCTGCCGGTATCGACTTTATCCGCCTGACCACGCCGACCACCGACGACGCGCGCCTGCCGACCGTGCTCAACGGCAGCTCAGGGTTTGTGTACTACGTGTCGGTGGCCGGTGTGACCGGCGCCGGTGCCGCGACCCTGGAACACGTCGAAGAAGCCGTGACCCGTCTGCGTCGGCATACCGACCTGCCGATCAGCATCGGTTTCGGCATCCGCACCCCGGAGCAGGCCGCTGCAATCGCCCGCCTGGCAGACGGTGTGGTGGTGGGGTCGGCACTGATCGACCACATCGCCAACGCCAGCAATGATCAACAGGCCATCGACGGTGTATTGACCCTGTGCTCGGCGCTGTCGGAAGGTGTACGCAACGCCCGTAAGTAAGCGGCTCGTAAGCGGTAGGTAAAGTTCCTGATACAGAGGAATCATGCTGGCAAATCAGCACCTAAGCTAACAAGACCAAGGGATTTCGAACTCGGTTCGAAATCCCTTTTTTGTTCGTGCAGTACTGAGGAAACAGCCCCATGAAAATCCCCAAACGTTTGATTGCAGGTGTAGGTGTGCTGGTGCTTGGCGCCAGCGCCCTGGTCCAAGCTGCGCCCTATGATCAGGGTGGCGGACCTGACCGTGGTGGCCCACAGGGCCAGCACGATCAACGTGGCGATGACCATCGCGGGCCGCAGGACAACCACCGTGGCGGGCCGCCTCAGGACTTTGGTCCAGTGAGACAGGTCATCCGCGACAACCATGGCGACTTCCGCCGTGGCGCGCCGCCGCCTCCCGGCATCCACCTGGTGCGCGGCCAGCGCCTGCCGCCAAACTACTATGGTGAGCGTCTGGACCCACGGGCGCTGGGCCATCTGCCGCAATACCCTGGTTATGAATGGCGCCGTTCGGGTGGGGACATCGTATTGATCGCCGTTGGCACCAGCATCGTCTATCAGATTCTGGATGGCGCGCTGTACTAGAGCCGCACTGCTTTTGTGGTGAGGGAGCTTGCTGTGGCTGGGGAGCTGGTGTGGCGAGGGAGCTTGCTCCCGCTGGGCTGCGCAGCGGCCCCAAAATCCTGGGAGCGCTGCGCACTCCAGCGGGAGCAAGCTCCCTCGCCACACCAGCCCCCTCGCCGCAGCAGTCGCCTAAATCTCGATACGCTCGACCTTGCCGACCAACAAGATGTAGGACAACGCACCCAACAACGCCAGCACCGCGATGTACGTAATCGCCGGCGCAAACGAATCCCCTGTCGCCAGAAAGCCAATCACGATCGGCGTGGTAATCGCCGACAGATTGCCGATGAAGTTGAACACCCCTCCGGTCAGCCCCAGCAGCCTTGCCGGCGCCAGGGTCGACACCAGCGACCAGGTGATCGACGCCAGGCCATTGCCGAAAAACGCCACCGCCAGAAACGCAATCACCCACGCCGTGGAATCAACAAAGTTGGCGCCGATGATCGCCGTGGAAATCAACAGCCCGCCAATGATCGGCAACTTGCGCGCAAACCCCACGGACGCTCCCCGGCGAATCAGCCAATCGGAAAACAGCCCCGAACACAGCACCCCGACAAACGCCGCCAGAAACGGCAGCGACGCCAGCAGGCCGGACTTGATGAAGTCCATGCCGCGATATTTCACCAGATAGGTGGGAAACCACGTCAGGAAAAACCACAACGTGGAATTCAGGCAGAACTGCCCCAGGTAGATCCCCCACAGCTTGCGCTTGCTCAACACGATGCCGAGGTCGACCCAGCTGAACGGCGCCTTGGCCGCCTGCGCCTGGATGTCCACCAACCCGCCGCCTTCGCGGATCAGCTCGATTTCCGCCGCATTCGCGCCTTTGAAATCCCGTGGCTCGCGGTACACCGCGTACCAGATCAACGCCCACACAATGCCCACGCCGCCGGTGGCGACAAACACCATGTGCCAGCCAAAGGTGTGTTGCAGCCAGGCCAACACCGGCGTGAGAAACGCCAGCCCGACAAATTGCCCGGAGGTATAAACGCCGATCGCCGTGGCCCGTTCACGCTCAGGGAACCAGGTGGTCACCACGCGGCTGTTGATCGGGTAAGCCGGGGCTTCCAGGGCACCGACCGCCATGCGCAACACGAACAGCGCGATGAAGCTGGCGGCGAAACCGAGCATCACCGTGGCCACCGACCACAGCAGCAGGGCGACGCTGTAGAGAATGCGCGGCGGCACCCGGTCCACCAGCCAGCCGCCGGGAATCTGCATGGCCGCGTAGGTCCAGCCGAACGCGGAGAAGATCAGCCCGACATGCACCGGGTCGATCCCCAGCTCGCTGGTCAGGGCCGGAGCGGCAATCGACAGGTTGCTGCGGTCCAGGTAGTTGATCACCACGGTGATGAACAGCAGCACCATGATGAAGAAACGCTTTCGGCTGGGCGTGACTAAAGAAGCCTGCCCGGTGAAGGACTCGGATTGCATGGGGGTTGCCTCTTCTTATGGTTATTGAGGACAGGTCTTACTGACGAAACCGAATCAAATGTGGGAGCGGGCTTGCTCGCGAAAGCGGTCTACCAGCAGCGGAGGTGTTGACTGACACTCCGCCTTCGCGAGCAAGCCCGCTCCCACATTGATCGGGTTTTCATCTCAAATTCGCGGTTTTTACCACTCCGCAAAACTGCCGTCGGCATGCCGCCAGATCGGATTGCGCCAGCGATGCCCGATGGCCGCGCGTTCGATCACATATTCCTCGTTGATCTCGATGCCCAGGCCTGGCCCGTTGGGGATTTTCACAAAGCCCTGGTCGTAGTCGAAAACACCCGGATCGCGCACGTAATCCAGCAGGTCATTGCTCTCGTTGTAGTGAATACCCAGGCTCTGTTCCTGGATGAACGCGTTGTAGCAAACCGCATCCAGCTGCAGGCACGCTGCCAGGGCAATCGGGCCGAGCGGGCAGTGCAGGGCAAGGGCCACGTCGTAGGCTTCGGCCATGTTGGCAATCTTGCGGGTTTCGGTGATACCGCCGGCGTGGGAAGCATCCGGCTGGATGATGTCGACGTAGCCTTCGCTGAGCACGCGCTTGAAGTCCCAGCGCGAGAACAGGCGCTCGCCGAGGGCAATCGGGGTGCTGGTGAGCGGCGCCAGCTCTTTGAGCGCTTCGTAGTTTTCGCTGAGCACCGGTTCTTCGATAAACATCAGTTTGTAGGGGTCGAGTTCCTTCATCAGCACCTTGGCCATGGGTTTGTGCACCCGGCCATGGAAGTCGACGCCGATGCCGACGTTCGGACCGACCGCATCCCGCACGGCGGCGACGTTGGCCAGGGCCTGGTCGACTTTTTCGAAGCTGTCGAGAAATTGCAGCTCTTCGGTGCCGTTCATTTTCACCGCGGTAAAACCACGGGCCACGGCTTCCTTGGCGGCGCGGGCAGTGTCGGCCGGGCGGTCGCCACCGATCCACGAATACACGCGGATCTTGTCGCGCACCTGGCCACCCAGCAAGTCGCTGACCGACACGCCGAGGGCCTTGCCCTTGATGTCCCACAGCGCCTGGTCGATACCGGCGAGGGCGCTCATATGGATCGCGCCGCCACGGTAAAAACCGCCTCGATAGAGCACGGTCCAGATGTCCTCGATATTGCGTGGGTCCTTGCCGATCAAGTAGTCGGACAATTCCTCGACGGCGGCAGCCACGGTATGGGCGCGGCCCTCGACAACGGGCTCGCCCCAACCAGTCACGCCCTGGTCGGTTTCAACCTTGAGGAAGCACCAGCGCGGCGGGACGATGAAGGTGGTCAGTTTGGTGATTTTCATCTTCTTATCTCTCTTGTAGATGGAGAACGCTGATCAGCCCAAGGCATGCCAGGCGGCGACGTAGGCCTGGGCGTTGCTCGCCACTTGGGCGACGCTCATGCCCGGCTTGAATAACCCGGAGCCCAGGCCGAAGCCCTTGACGCCCGCGTCGAAAAATACCTGCATGTTGTCCGGGGTGATGCCGCCCACCGGCAGCAGCACCGTGCCCGCGGGCAGTACCGCGAGCCAGGCCTTGACCACCGCCGGGCCCATTTGCTCGGCCGGGAACAGCTTCAGCACGTCGGCGCCTTCGGCCAGCGCGGCAAACGCTTCGGTGGGCGTGGCCACACCCGGCGACAGATACAGGCCCGCGGCCTTGGCGGCTCGCAGCACCTTGGCATCGCTATGGGGCATGACGATCACCTGGCCGCCGGCGGCTTTGACTTGATCGACCTGTTCCGGGGTCAGCACGGTGCCGGCGCCGATCAGGCAATCGGCGGGCAGGCTGTCCCGCAGGATGCGGATGCTGGAATAAGGATCCGGCGAGTTCAGCGGCACTTCGATCACCCTGAAGCCCGCCGTGTACAACACCTCGCCGATCGCCAGCGCCTCCTCCGGTCGCAGGCCGCGCAGGATCGCGATCAAACCGTTGTGTGTCAGTGCTTGCTTGAGCATGTCGGGCCTCTCGTCAGGTTGCAGGCAGCAGCCCCGCCGCCATGGCCAGTTGCCAAAGGCCACGCTCGGTAGCCTCCTGCGCCAGGGTCACGTGGGGGAAGCCACAGAGTTGGAGTGCACGCTGGTAGCGGGTGCAGAGTTGGGGTGTGCCGACCAGGACGATGTCGCGCTGCTGGCTGGGCTTGCGAGTGCGCAGGCCGGTCAGTTCGTGGCCGATCAACAGCCCGGACAGATAGTCCGGTTGCTCGTCAGGCGCCAGCTCGCCGGTCAATCCCAGGGAGCGTGCGCTGAACAAGTTCGACAACAGGCCCGTTTGGCCGTCTGCCGACAGCGCAACCTGAACACCGCGATCAAAAGCGGCCACCTGGAACTGTTCGGAAGGGCGCTGGGTGCGCCCCAGAATGCTGTGCTGACTGAGCACGGCGAACAACTCGCCGGTCATGAAAGTATCGAAGTGAGTGATGCAGCCTTCCACCACCTCCACCCACTTGGAATGGCTGCCCGGCAGGCCGATCAATACGTCGCGCCCGGTATGGGCAGACAGGCTTTGCAGCACGCCGAGCACCTGGGTTTCTTCACCGCGCATCACATTGGGCAACGCGCCGCGTTGAATCACGCCGGGCACGATGTGCACCGCTGCGCCCCGCAGGCTGCGCACCACATGCAGCGCCTGGCCGAGGGTAGAGACGTCGGCCGGGGTGTCGCGGTAAGCCGCTTCGCTCCAGCCCTGGGCGCTGCCGACCATGCCGCAAGCGATAACGGGAAGGTCCGGCTGGGTGTCGAGCCAGTCACCGCAGGCTGCGTCAAATGCCAGCTCGAACCCGTTGCTGCAGCGAACACCGGCTATTTCCCGGGCTTCAGTCGGCAGGTGCATGATCCCCGACGCCAAGGTGCGCCGTTCGATCACGACGCCTGCCGGGCCGAGCTTGTAAGCACGAAGGGAACTGGTTCCCCAATCGAGCGCGATCAATTGCGCCTGCATCGCTTCACCTGAGTGTTCTGAGCGGATTAGGCGAATATAAACCCAAGACCAGCAAAGTCTCAATATATAAATATCAGTCCCATATATAGGGAAATTACAGGCTTAAAATATTGACAGATCCAGCGTGCGCATCGCCCCCATCCAGATCGCGTGTTCGGTGTGGTCCTTGAGGTCATCACCGGTGGTCGGGTGCAGGAACACCACCAGGCCGTTGCGGTTGAGGGCCAGCCAAGGCAGCACGACGCCGATGTATTCAGGTTCGAATGCCAGCTGGCAGCTCCAGTCCGGGTGCGGGCCCACCGGGCGTTCATGCACGCGGCCCATGCGCAGCGGAAACAATTGCGCGGCGTCTTCGCAGAGTTTGCGCGCCTGGTCGATGGTGTTGGCGTCGAAATAGATATGGGCGTGGTAGCCCTTGATACGTTGCATGACAGGCTCCGGGCTCATTGATCGGCAAATCCTAGACCGCAATGGACGGCAGGGCCAGACCGGTCAGCGATTGTGCGCTGCTGGCCTGTTCGGTCATCAGCCAGTCGACGAAACGCTCGATCAACTGGCTGCGGCGTTTGCGCTGGGGCAGCACCACGTAATAGCCGAAGCGCGAGATCACCGTTTCGCCAATCGGCCGGCACAGCCATTTTTGCTCCAGCAGGTTATCCACAAGGTGACGCCAGCCGATGGCCACGCCCTGGCCCGCGATCGCGGCCTGGATCAACAGCGTGTAATTGTCGAAACGCAGTTGGCCCGGGGTGGGCGCGGTGGTGATGCCCAGTTCGCGAAACACCCCGCTCCAGTCGAACCACTGGTTGTTGTTTTGCTGGCGCAGGTGCAGCAAGGGGAACTCCAGCAGGCTCTGCACCGACAGTGGCGCGACTCGGTCCTGGAGTAGCTGCGGGCTGCACACCGGGAACACTTCCTCGTTGAACAGCCACAGGCTGTCGCCCTGTTTGAAGCGGCCGTCACCGAACAGCACCGCTACGTCGATATCGCTGCGCAACGTGGCGTGGTTACGCTCGCTGGTGACCAGGCTCACGTCCACCTGCGGGTTGGCTTCATGGAAACGATGCAGGCGTGGCATCAGCCAATACGCGGCGAAGGCAAAGTCGGTCGCCACCTGCAGGACTTCATGCTGGTCCTGCTCGGCAATCGCGCTCAGGCCCTGGTTGATGCTCTGCAAACCGGCCTGTACCTGCTCGAATAACAAGGCGCCCGCGTCGGTCAGCTCGATGCCACGGTAGATGCGATCAAAAAGGCGCACCTTCAGCTGTTCTTCCAGGCGCTTGATCTGCTGGCTGATGGCCGGCTGGGTGGTGCCCAACTCCATCGCCGCTGCCGTAAAGCTACGTTGGCGCGCTGCGGATTCAAAGGCACGCAGCAGGTCGAGTGACAGGTGACCGAGGGATTCATACATAAGCTGGGCTTATCCTAGACATTGCTTCTCATGGGCTTTACCACGATTTCCATGGCCTGCATGCTCATTCGCATAAACATCGACTATGGAATGCCGCGAAAACCATGAAGCGCAAGAACATTCTTTTTATCATGGCCGATCAAATGGCCGCGCCGATGCTTCCGTTCTACGGTCCTTCGCCTATCAAACTGCCAAACTTGAGTCGCCTCGCCGCTGAGGGCGTGGTGTTCGACGCCGCTTACTGCAACAGTCCGCTGTGTGCGCCATCGCGCTTTACCCTGGTGAGTGGGCAGTTGCCGAGCAAGATCGGCGCCTACGACAACGCGGCCGATTTCCCCGCCGACGTGCCGACCTATGCCCACTACCTGCGCCGCCTTGGCTACCGCACAGCGCTGTCGGGCAAGATGCATTTTTGCGGCCCCGACCAGCTCCACGGCTATGAAGAACGCCTGACCAGTGACATCTACCCGGCCGACTATGGCTGGGCCGTGAACTGGGATGAGCCGGACGTGCGCCCCTCCTGGTACCACAACATGGCGTCGGTGCTGCAGGCCGGGCCGTGCGTGCGCACCAACCAGCTGGATTTCGACGAAGAGGTGGTGTTCAAGGCCCAGCAGTACCTGTTCGACCATATCCGCGAGGACGGCGACCAGCCGTTCTGCCTGACCGTGTCGATGACTCACCCACACGACCCTTACACCATTCCCAAACCGTTCTGGGACCTGTACGACGACAACGACATCCCGCTGCCTGCAACACCGCCACAGGCTGACCTCGACCCTCACTCCCAGCGCCTGCTCAAGGTCTATGACCTGTGGGACAAGCCGCTGCCGCTGAACAAGATCCGCGATGCACGCCGCGCTTACTTCGGCGCGTGCAGCTACATTGACAGTAACGTCGGCAAGCTCCTGCAAACCCTGGAAGACACGGGCCTGGCCGACGACACCATCATCATCTTCTCCGGCGACCACGGCGACATGCTCGGCGAACGCGGGCTCTGGTACAAAATGCACTGGTTTGAAATGGCCGCCCGGGTGCCGCTGCTGATCAGCGCGCCGGGGCAGTTTGCCGCCGGCCGGGTGACCGCCGCCGTGTCCACCGCCGACCTGCTGCCTACCCTGGTGGAACTGGCCGGCGGCGAGCTGGACCCGAGGCTGGCGCTGGACGGCCGCTCGCTGGTGTCTCACCTGCAAGGGCAGGGCGGGCACGACGAAGTGTTCGGCGAGTACATGGCCGAGGGCACCATCAGCCCGCTGATGATGATTCGCCGTGGCGCCTACAAGTTCATCTACAGCGAGGACGATCCTTGCCTATTGTTCGATGTGCACAACGACCCGCACGAGCGGGAGGACCTCAGCCAGTCACCGGAACACCGGCCACTGTTCGAGGCGTTTTTGCATGAAGCGCGGGCCAAATGGGACATCCCGGCGATCCACCAGCAGGTGCTCGCCAGCCAACGCCGTCGCCGCCTGGTGTTCGAGGCGCTGACCCAGGGCAAGCTGAAGAGCTGGGACCACCAGCCACTGGTAGACGCCAGTCAGCAATACATGCGCAACCACATCGACCTCGACGATCTGGAGCGCAAGGCACGTTTTCCACAACCCTGCCAAAACCAATAAAACTGAGGGGAAGGCCATGCAAAAGTTATCCACCGTGTTGAGCGTTGCGCTGCTGGCATTGAGCAGTGCCGGCGTCTACGCGGACACCAGCTGCGACACCGTGAAGATGGCCGATCCGGGCTGGAGCGATATCGCCGCCACCAATGCCATTACCGGTTTCCTGTTGAACGGCATGGGCTACAAGGCCAAGGTCGACACCCTTGCGGTGCCGATCACCTTTGGCGGGCTCAAGGACGGCCAGGTGGACGTGTTCCTGGGTAACTGGATGCCGGCGCAGCAGGGCTTCTACGACAAGTTCGTGGCCAATGGCGATGTGGTGCAAC
This sequence comes from Pseudomonas sp. I8001, assembly GCF_013385345.1. NCBI lineage: Bacteria > Pseudomonadati > Pseudomonadota > Gammaproteobacteria > Pseudomonadales > Pseudomonadaceae > Pseudomonas > Pseudomonas sp. I8001. Next base: position 684,196 of record NZ_JACAQC010000007.1, on the reverse strand, counting down.
TGGCGAAGAACCTCGACGGCACCGAGTTCACCCTGGCCGTGCCGGACTATGTCTGGGACGCCGGGGTGCATGACTTTGCCGACCTGAACAAGTTTGCCGACAAGTTCGACAAGAAGATCTACGGCATCGGTTCGGGTGCGCCGGCGAATCTCTCGTTGCAGGAAATCATCAAGAAGAACGACTTTGACCTGGGCCAGTGGAAGCTGATCGAGTCCAGTGAACAGGCGATGCTGGCCGAAGTGTCCCGGGCGGTGAAGAAGCAGAAGTTCGTGACCTTCCTCGGCTGGACGCCGCACCCGATGAACGTGCAGTTGAAGATGCATTACCTCAAGGGTGGGGAGAAGTACTTTGGTGACACCGGCAGCGTGTATACGTTGACCCGCAAGGGCTATGCACAGGCGTGCCCGAATGTGGGGAAATTGCTGACCAACCTGAGTTTCACCCAGGAGATGGAGAACGCCATCATGGCTGAAGTGGTGAACAAGAAGCTCAGTAATGCGGACGCGGCGAAGGCGTGGATCAAGGCGAACCCGGCGGTGCTGGACAAGTGGCTGGACGGGGTTAAAACCGTGGACGGCCAGGATGCGCTGGCCGCTGTAAAAGCCAAACTCTGATGCACTGATCGTTCCCACGCTCTGCGTGGGAACGCATCCGGTGACGCTGCGCGTCACGACTCAAGAGCGTCCAGGACGGCATTCCCATGCAGAGCGTGGGAACGATCATCATGAGCCTGATACTCTGATTCAAACCTCTTCAACCGAGTTTCCAATGCCCTGGCCCAACCGCCATACACTCTTCCCCTTCCTCAGCTGGCTCCCGCGCCAAACCCGCGCCAGCGTCGGAAGGGACGCGGTCGTCGGCCTGAGCGGTGCAGTCCTGGCATTACCCCAGTCCATTGCCTACGCGCTGATCGCCGGGCTTCCACCGGAGTATGGCCTGTACGCCGCGATCATCCCGGTATTGATCGCCTGCTTGTGGGGCTCTTCCTGGCACCTGATCTGCGGCCCCACGGCAGCCATCTCTATCGTGCTGTACGCCAGCGTCAGCCCGTTGGCCGTGCCCGGCTCCCAGGACTACATCACACTCATCCTGTTGCTGACATTCCTGGCCGGCGTCTTCCAATGGCTGTTGGGCATGCTGCGCTTCGGCGCCCTGGTGAATTTCGTCTCGCATTCAGTGGTGCTCGGCTTCACCCTCGGCGCTGCGGTGGTGATCGCCCTGGGCCAACTGCCCAACCTGCTGGGGCTGGACCTGCCCAGCCAGGCCACGGCGATCAACAGTCTGCTGGCGCTGATCAACCATGCCGGGGAGTGGAATCGTCCTTCACTGGTGCTCGGGCTCGGCACCTTGCTGGTGGGGGTGCTGCTGAAACTCTGGGTACCGCGCTGGCCAACCCTGTTGATCGCACTGGCCCTGGGCAGCCTCATCCCGTGGCTGTGGCCGACGATGTTCGGGGAGGTGGCGCGGGTCAGTTCATTTGTCGGCAAGCTGCCACCGTTCAGCCCGCTGCCGATGGACCTGGACATGGTCCTGCGCCTGCTGCCGAGTGCCGTGGCGGTGGGCATGCTGGGGCTGGTGACCAGCCTGTCGATTGCGCGCTCACTGTCGGCCCGCTCCCAACAATTGCTCGATGCAAATCAGGAAGTGCGCGCCCAGGGTTTATCCAACATCGTCGGTGGATTTTTCTCGGGGTACTTGTCGGCGGGTTCCTTCACACGGTCGGGCCTGAGTTATGAGGCAGGCGCCTGTTCGCCGCTGGCGGGAGTGTTTTCCGCGTTGTGGGTGGCGTTGTTCGCGCTGTTCGGTGCGGCATTGATTGCGCATATCCCGATCCCGAGCATGGCCGCCAGCATCCTGCTGATTTGCTGGGGGTTGGTCGACCATCGTGGTATTCGGGCGCTGTTCCGGGTCAGCCGCGCAGAGTTCGTGGTGATGAGCCTGACCTGCATCGCCACGCTGTTGCTGGAGTTGCAAACGGCCATTTACGCCGGGGTGCTGGCGTCGCTGTTTTTCTACCTCAAGCGCACCTCACAGCCGCGGGTCCAGCAATGGCGTGACGGAGAGGACGATGTGCTGCGAGTCGGCGGGTCGATCTTTTTTGGCGCCAGCCATTACCTGCAAGTACGGCTGCAAAGCCTGCACGGCCAGCGGGTGGTGATCGAGGCGCAGCAGATCAACTTCATCGACTATTCCGGGGTGGAGATGCTGCACCAGGAAGCGCGCCGATTGAATGGAGTGGGGCGCAGCCTGGCGTTGCGCAAGGCCCGGCCGCAGGTGGTGGAAGAGCTGAAGAAACTGGAAGGGGCCGACCAATGCCCCATCCATTTCGAAGACTGAATGCGGTTAAAACTGTGGGAGCGGGCTTGCTCGCGAATGCGGTGTGACAGTCGCCGTATGTATCGACTGATCCACCGCATTCGCGAGCAAGCCCGCTCCCACATTTGGATTGCGTCAGGCCAGTTGGCTACGCAATTCAGCCAGCACCGGCGCGGAGTCCGGTCGAACGCCGCGCCACAGGAAGAACGCTTCCGCGGCCTGTTCCACCAGCATCCCCAGGCCATCCATTGCCACCGCCGCGCCCTGCTCACCGGCCCAGCGGCAGAAAGCCGTAGGCTCTTTGCCGTACATCATGTCGTAGCAAAAAGTCTTTCCGGGTTCGATCAGGCTGCCGGCAATCGGCGGTACATCGCCTGACAGGCTGGCGGACGTGGCATTGATGATCAGATCCACCGGTTCACGCAGCCAGTCGAAACCGCTGGCGGACACCGGGCCGAGATCGTCGAACAGCTCGGCGAGCAATTCGGCTTTTTCCACGGTGCGATTGGCAATGATCAGCGAAGCCGGCTGCTCAGCCAGCAATGGCTCCAACGCGCCGCGCACCGCACCACCGGCGCCCAGCAGCAGGATGCGTTTGCCTTGCAGGCTGAACCCGGCATTCACCGTCAAATCCCGCACCAGGCCGGCGCCGTCGGTGTTGTCTCCCAACAGGCTGCCATCGCCGAGCTTGCTCAGGGTATTCACCGCGCCGGCCCGTTGGGCGCGTTCGGTCAGGGTATTGGCCAGGCGGTAGGCCTCTTCCTTGAACGGTACGGTGACGTTGGCGCCACGGCCTTGTGCGAAAAATGCTTTTGCACAGCCGGTGAAATCCTCCAACGGCGCGAGCAAGGTGCTGTAGTCCAGTTGCTCGCCGGTCTGTTCGGCGAACAGACGGTGAATCAGCGGCGACTTGCTGTGGCCGATGGGGTTGCCGAAGACGACATAACGATCCATCAGACCGCTGCCTTGGGCAGCACACCCAGCCAGTCGCGGTCTTGCAGGAAGTAGTCGGTTAGGCGCGCTTCTTCGCTGTCGGGGGCGGCTTTCCAGTCATAGCTCCAGCGCACTTGGGGTGGCAGCGACATCAGGATCGACTCGGTACGCCCGCCCGATTGCAGGCCAAACAAAGTGCCGCGGTCGTAGACCAGGTTGAACTCGACGTAGCGGCCACGGCGGAATTCCTGGAATTCGCGCTGCTGCTCGGTATAGGCCATGGCCTTGCGGCGCTGGACGATTGGCAGGTAGGCGTCGATGTAGGCGTCGCCGATGGCGCGCATGAAGGCGAAGCTGGTGTCGAAGTCCCACTCGTTCAAATCATCGAAGAACAAACCGCCGATGCCCCGCGGTTCGTTGCGGTGCTTGATGTGGAAGTAGGTGTCGCACCAGGCCTTGTAGCGCGAGTACACGTCCGGGCCAAACGGCGCGCAGGCCTGTTCGGCGACGCGGTGCCAGTGGATGCAGTCTTCTTCGTTGCCGTAGTAGGGCGTCAGGTCGAAGCCGCCGCCAAACCACCACACCGGCTCTTCGCCTTCTTTTTCAGCGATGAAAAAACGCACATTGGCGTGGGAAGTCGGCACATGCGGGTTGTGCGGGTGGATCACCAGCGACACGCCGAGGGCTTCAAAACCGCGACCGGCCAATTCCGGGCGATGGGCACTGGCGGACGGTGGGAGGCCGCTGCCAAACACGTGGGAAAAGTTAACGCCGCCTTTCTCGATTACCGAACCGTTTTCGATCACACGGGTGCGACCGCCGCCGCCGGCAGGCCGGGTCCAGGCGTCTTCGATGAAGCGAGTGTCCGTCTCGAAGGTTTCCAGGGCGCTGCAAATGCGGTCTTGCAGGTCAAGCAGGTAGGCTTTGACAGCCTCGGTGCGGGTAGTCATGACATCACCTTGAATCGGGCAACGCTACACGAGGCCATTGGGCATCGGCGGCAAATGGGCGCACAGGATACCACTGCACCCACTGCTGCCACAGTTGACGAAGATCAAGCTTAGGAGTCCGATAGGGGGCTACGCGAAATGACTTAAGGAGAGTGCAGATGGCCAAACGTATCCAGTTCCGTGCCCATGGCGGCCCCGAAGTGCTTGAGTATGTGGACTACACCCCGGCAGAACCCGGCCCGCAGCAGGTTCGCGTGCAGAACAAGGCCATTGGCCTGAACTTCATCGACACCTATTTCCGCAGCGGCCTGTATGCACCACCGGCCTTGCCGTCGGGCCTGGGCGCGGAAGGGGCCGGCGTGGTTGATGCGGTGGGCAGCGAAGTCACTCAATTCAAGGTCGGCGATCGCGTGGCCTACGGCAGCGGCCCGCTGGGCGCCTACAGCGAATTGCATGTGTTGCCGGCTGCCAACCTGGTGCACCTGCCGGACGACATCAGCTTCGAACAGGCCGCCGGCGCGATGCTCAAGGGCCTGACGGTGCAGTACCTGTTGCGCCAGACCTATGAGTTGAAGGGCGGCGAAACCATTCTGTTCCACGCCGCTGCCGGTGGCGTCGGCTCCCTGGCTTGCCAATGGGCCAAGGCCTTGGGCGTGAAGCTGATCGGTACCGTGAGTTCGCCGGAAAAAGCGGCGCTGGCCAAATCCCTCGGCGCCTGGGAAACCATCGACTACAGCAAGGAAAATGTCGCACAACGCGTGCTGGAACTGACTGACGGCAAGAAGTGCCCAGTGGTGTACGACGGCGTAGGCAAGGACACCTGGCTCACATCCTTGGACAGCGTCGCGCCACGCGGGCTGGTGGTGAGTTTCGGTAATGCTTCGGGGGCGGTGGATGGGGTCAACCTGGGGATTCTGGCGGCCAAGGGCTCGCTGTATGTGACCCGGCCGACATTGGCGACCTATGCCAACAACCCGGAAAACCTGCAGGCGATGGCGGATGATCTGTTTTCGATGATCATCAGCGGGAAGCTGCAGATTGATATTAACCAACGGTTTTCGTTGGGGGATGCGGCGAAGGCTCAGGCAGAGTTGTCGGCGCGGCGCACGACTGGGTCGACCATTCTGTTGCCTTAGGGCTTTAGTTCTCTGGGGCCTGTAAGGGCCTCATCGCGGGCAAGCCCGGCTCCCACTGGTTCTGCGGTGAACATAAATTTTGTGTTCGCTGCAGATCAGTGTGGGAGCCGGGCTTGCCCGCGATGGCCGCGACTCGGTCTTAAGACGGCCGCACAACCTCACCCGTCGCCAGATCCCGAATCAGACTCGGGTTCTTGCGCCCACCCAGATTCCCCCCCAATACCAGATCCACCTGCCCGCGGAAGTACTGCTCCACACGAATCCGCGTGCGCGCCGCCGGGCGGCCCTGCGGGTTGGCCGAGGTGGAAATCAGTGGCCCGACCAGCGAGCACAGATCCCGCACTTGCGGATGATCAGTCACCCGCAACGCCACCGTGTCATGCACCCCGGTAATCCACTCGGGCAGCAAGTCCTGATGGGGCACCAGCCACGTATTCGGACCAGGCCAGGTACTGGCCATGCGGTCCATCCACTCATCGGGAAAGTCTTCGAAGAGAAAATCGAACTGACGGATATTGTCGGCAATCAGGATCAGCCCCTTATCCACAGACCGGCCCTTGATCGCCAGCAACCGATCCACCGCTTCTTCGTTCCAAGGGTCACAGCCCAGGCCCCAGACCGCCTCAGTTGGATAGGCAATCACTGCGCCTGCGCGAATTTCTCGTGCGGCTTCTCGCACACGCCACCTGTTGACCATTACTCACTCTCCGGACTAAAGCTCTGCGCAGTTTACCGATCTTCGTTACAAAACCTAGCCGCGCGCAAGCCAGCGCCCGCTTTCGCAGATCACCCGGCCTTCCAGTTCCAGCTCCGTCAGGCTGGCCAGCACCTCGGACAAGGCCCTGCCGCTGGCAATCGCCAGGGCTTCACTGGTGTGGGGTGCCGCGTGCAACAGCGCCACCAGCGGATGATTGACCGCAATCGGCGCCGGGCGGGAGAGGGCCTGCCAGCCACGCAGGTTTTCGAGAATGTGTTCGATGGTTTCCACCAGCACCGCGCCATCGCGGATCAGTTGATGGCAGCCTTTGGCCCCGGGGTGATGGATGGAGCCGGGGATGGCGTATACCTCGCGCCCTTGCTCCGCCGCCAGCCGAGCGGTGATCAGCGAACCGCTGGCCATGCTGGCCTCCACCACCAGTACCCCAAGCGACAGGCCACTGATAATACGGTTGCGGCGCGGGAAGTTGCCGGCCTGGGGCGCGGCGTCCAACGGAAACTCGGAAACAACGGCGCTGCCTTGGGCAATCATCGCCTCGGCCAAGCGTCGATGGCGCTGTGGATAAAAATTTTCGAGCCCGGTGCCCAGCACGCCGATTGTATGTCCTCCAACATCCAAAGCCGCCTGGTGAGCAGCACCGTCGATACCCAGGGCAAGGCCACTGGTGATGACAAAACCGGCACTCGCCAGGCTGCGGGAAAACGCGGCGGCGGTATCCATTCCTGGCCTGGAGGCGCGACGGCTGCCGACCATCGCCAGCTGCGGTTTCTCCAGAATCGCCGGGTTGCCGGCGACGAATAATAGCGGGGGTGCGTCATCCAATTCTGCAAGCAATGCCGGGTAGTCGGGTTGGTCCCACATCAGCAAATGCTGGGCCGGACGCTCCAACCAGGCCAATGCCGCACTGGCGCCATCACGTACTTCCTCGCAACGCCGGGCATCGGCGCTGGCCACCTTGAGCCCCAGGGAGCGCCAGGCACTGGCCGGTGCGCTGATGGCTTTTGACGCAGAACCAAAGGCCTCGATAAGTTTTTTAAAGCCCTTGGGACCCAGTTCCGGCAGCCTGTGCAAGCGTAGTCGGGCTTCCAGTTCTGCCGGGGAAATTTCACGGTCATTCGTCGGTAACATTTGATCGTCCTTGATCGGAACAAGCTGTGGATAACTCTGTTGGTAACTTATTTAGCAACCTAATTATTGTCTTCGTTCAGGCGCCTCAAAACGGTCCATTACCGCCAGCGAACGCGACGCGCTGAGCACCAGGCCGTAGCTGAGCTTTTCGTAGGTACGGAACACCAATAGCGTCCCAGCCGGCTCGTCGGGCATCTTCACCGGAGCACCGGTCACTCGGTCCCGAACGGTTTCCCCGGTTTTCACCACGGCCAGCAAATGGCCTTCCGTCAGGCCGTCACGACGGCCCTTGTTCAGCGTCACCGCGTCCAGCACGCCGATCTGCGTCACGCCCCGTGGCACGTCGATGATGTGTCCGGCAGTGGCGCGAGCAGGCATCTGAATCACCAGGCTGGCCAGGTCGGTGGGCGCTTGCTGGCTGAGCAATCGGTCGCCGGGCCGCACTTCCTGGGTGACGCGCTGCACACCCAACGTGCTGACATCGCCCGCCGTCACAAAACGTGCGGTGCCAATGTCGTCGACGTTGATACCCAGCAATTCCTGGCTTTGCGGGTCGGTATAGGCCTTGCCGCGACGGAAGATCCCGTAGCTTTCGACTGCAGGGTCCAGGGCACCTCGCGCATAAATACGCTCGCCATCGGCGCCCAATACTCGTCCGGCATCTGCTGCAACAATATAGGGAGCGTGCTCCAGTTCCTGGGGGGTATCGAGAATGCGGTTGTGCAGTAAAAAGCGCTGGATGGCCTGCTGCGTATGAAGCGGCAACGGTTGGCCGGGCTGTGGATAGCTCTTGGGAACCTGGGCAATAACGGCCTGGGCCCACAGCAGCAAGACGAGTAGCGATTTCCTCATGGGGTGAATCTCCTTTATTATGTGCATTCGCGTGAAACGCCTTGGCCTTCGCGGCTTTCGGACGTTTTCCCACGGCACTTATCCCGGCACATCAAGGGTCCATCCCCGGCGCCGACTTGCCTTTACCTCACATGTGCAGCAATTACGCTTATGGCTATTTTGAACATCCTCGAATTTCCGGACTCACGCCTGCGCACCATCGCCAAGCCAGTGGCCGTAGTGGACGCCAAGGTTCGTCAGTTGGTCGATGACATGTTTGAAACAATGTATGAAGCCCCGGGTATCGGCCTCGCCGCGACCCAGGTCGACGTGCATCAGCGCGTCGTGGTCATGGACCTGTCCGAAGACCGCAGCGAGCCCCTGGTGTTTATCAACCCTGAGTTCGAAACCCTGACCGACGAGATGGGCCAGTACCAGGAAGGCTGCCTGTCGGTGCCCGACTTCTACGAGAACGTCGACCGTCCCCAGCGCGTCAAGATCAAGGCCCTGGACCGTGACGGCAAGCCGTTCGAGATGATTGCCGAAGGCCTGCTGGCGGTGTGCATCCAACACGAGTGCGACCACCTCAACGGCAAGCTGTTTGTCGATTACCTGTCCACGCTTAAACGCGACCGGATCAAGAAGAAGCTGGAAAAGAAGCATCGCCAGCAAGCTTGATTCCCTTCTTTCAAAGGCTTGCTCCGGCAAGCCTTTTTCTTTTGTGAGACGTTTCCCATGACCGAGCCACTGCGCATCGTTTTTGCCGGCACCCCCGAATTCGCCGCTGAACACCTCAAGGCCCTGCTCGCCAGCCCTTATGAAATCGTGGCGGTCTACACCCAGCCCGATCGCCCGGCCGGTCGTGGGCAAAAACTGATGCCCAGCCCGGTCAAGCAGCTGGCACTGGAAAACAACATTGTGGTGCTGCAGCCGCCGACCCTGCGCAACGCCGATGCCCAGGCCGAACTGGCTGCGCTGAAGCCAGACCTGCTGGTGGTGGTGGCCTACGGCTTGATCCTGCCCCAAGCTGTGCTGGATATCCCGCGCCTGGGCTGCATCAACAGTCACGCCTCGCTGCTGCCTCGCTGGCGTGGCGCGGCACCGATCCAGCGTGCCGTCGAAGCCGGTGATACGCAAAGCGGGGTGACCGTGATGCGCATGGAAGCAGGCCTGGACACCGGGCCGATGCTGCTGAAAGTCACCACCCCGATCACCGGGCAAGACACCGGCGGCAGCCTGCATGATCGCCTCGCCGAAATGGGCCCGCCGGCTGTCGTCCAGGCCATCGCAGGCCTGGCTGCCGGCACTCTGCAAGGTGAAGTGCAGGACGACAGCCTCGCCACCTACGCCCACAAATTGAACAAGGATGAAGCCCGCATCGACTGGAGCCGCCCGGCCGTTGAGCTGGAGCGTCTGGTGCGTGCCTTCAACCCGTGGCCGATCTGCCACAGCACGCTCAATGGCGAGGCCTTGAAAGTACTGGCCGCCACCCTGGCCGAAGGCAAGGGCGCCCCCGGCGAGATCATCGGCGCCAGCAAGGACGGCCTGTTGGTAGCGTGCGGTGAACAGGCGCTGTGTCTGACCCGTCTGCAATTGCCCGGCGGCAAGGCGCTGAACTTCAGCGATTTGTTCAACAGCCGCCGTGAGAAATTTGCCGTTGGCATCGTCCTCGGCCAAGCGGTGGACGCGCAATGAACCCACGTCTGGGCGCCGCCAAGGCCCTGGCCGCCGTGCTCAACGGCAAGGCTTCCCTCAATAGTTCGTTGCCGACCCAACTGGATAAAGTCGAAGACCGCGATCGCGGCTTTACCCAGGACCTGGCCTTCGGTACCGCCCGCTGGCAGCCACGTTTATCGGCGCTGGCGGCCAAGCTGCTGCAAAAGCCGTTCAAGGCGGCGGACGCCGATGTCGAGGCGCTGCTGCTGGTGGGCCTGTATCAACTGCTCTACACCCGCGTACCGGCCCACGCGGCCATCGGCGAAACCGTCGGTTGCGCCGACAAGCTGAAAAAGCCTTGGGCCAAGGCCCTGCTCAACGCCGTGCTGCGCCGCGCCCAGCGCGAAAGCGAAGCGCTGCTGGCCGAGCTGGAACATGACCCGGTGGTGCGCACCGCCCACCCGCGCTGGCTGCAAAAATCCCTGAAGGCGTTCTGGCCCGAGCAGTGGGAAGCCATCTGCGCAGCCAACAACGCGCACCCGCCGATGATCCTGCGGGTCAATCGCCGTCATCACACCCGCGACGCTTATCTCACATTGCTTGGCGAAGCCGGTGTAGCGGCCACGGCCTGCGTCTACAGCCAGGACGGCATCGTTCTTACAGAACCGGGCGATGTACGTAACCTGCCCGGGTTCGCCGAAGGCTGGATCAGCGTGCAGGACGAAGCCGCTCAACTGGCCGCCGACCTGCTGGACCTGGCCCCGGGCCAACGCGTACTGGACGCCTGTTGCGCCCCCGGCGGCAAGACCTGCCACATCATGGAAGTGCAAGCAGACCTGGCCGGTGTCGTCGCCGTCGACCTGGAAGCCAAGCGCCTGGTGCGTGTGCGGGAAAACCTCGCCCGCCTGGGCCTCAGCGCCGAGCTGATCGCCGCTGACGGCCGCGACACCGCCACCTGGTGGGACGGCAAGCCGTTCCAGCGCATCCTGCTGGACGCACCGTGCTCCGCCACCGGCGTGATCCGCCGCCACCCGGACATAAAGCTGACCCGCCAACCCGACGACATCGCCGCCCTGGCCGTGCTGCAAGGCGAGTTGCTGGACGCGTTGTGGCCGACCCTCGAAGTAGGCGGCATCCTGCTATACGCCACCTGCTCGACGCTGCCTACCGAAAACACTGAAGTCATCGAAGCCTTCCTTGCTCGCACCAGCGGCGCACGGGAACTGGACCTCGACATCCAGGCCGGGATCAAGCAGCCTCATGGCCGCCAGTTGCTGGCCCAGGAAGGCGGCCACGACGGGTTCTATTACGCCAAGCTGATCAAGATTGCCGCCGCTCGCGGCTGAATGGTTTTAAGGGAGTGACCGGATGAAAATCATCATCCTCGGCGCAGGGCAGGTTGGCGGTACGCTGGCCGAGCATTTGGCCAGCGAAGCCAACGATATCACCGTGGTCGACACCGACGCGGAGCGCCTGCGGGATTTGGGCGACCGTTTGGACATCCGTACCGTACAAGGCCGCGCCTCGTTTCCTACAGTGCTGCGCCAGGCCGGTGCCGACGATGCCGACATGCTGGTGGCAGTCACCAACAGTGACGAGACGAACATGGTTGCCTGCCAGGTCGCCCACACCCTGTTTCACACTCCGACCAAGATCGCCCGAGTGCGTGAGGCCGCGTACCTGACCCGCGCCGGACTGTTCGACAACGACGCGATCCCGGTCGATGTGCTGATCAGCCCGGAACAGGTGGTGACCCATTACATCAAGCGCCTGATCGAACACCCGGGCGCCTTGCAGGTGATCGACTTCGCCGAAGGCAAGGCACAGCTGGTGGCGGTCAAGGCCTACTACGGCGGGCCGTTGGTGGGCCAGCAACTGCGCCAGCTGCGCGAGCACATGCCCAACGTCGAGACGCGGGTGGCGGCGATCTTCCGTCGCGACCGGCCGATCCTGCCCCAGGGCGATACGGTGATCGAGGCTGACGACGAGGTGTTTTTCATCGCCGCCAAAGCGAACATTCGCGCGGTGATGAGCGAAATGCGCCGTCTGGATGAGACCTATAAACGCATCGTCATCGCCGGCGGCGGGCAGATCGGTGAGCGCTTGGCCGAGGCCATCGAAAGCCGCTACCAGGTGAAGATCATCGAGATGAATCCGGCACGCTGCCGGTATTTGTCCGACACCCTCGACAGCACCGTGGTCCTGCAGGGCAGCGCCTCGGATCGTGATCTGCTGCTGGAAGAAAACATCGCCGACGCCGATATCTTCCTGGCCCTGACCAACGATGACGAAGCCAACATCATGTCGTCGTTGCTGGCCAAGCGGCTGGGGGCGAAGAAGGTGATGACCATCATCAACAACCCGGCCTACGTCGACCTGATCCAGGGCGGCGATATCGACATCGCCATCAGCCCGCAACTGGCGACCATCGGCACCTTGCTGGCCCACGTGCGCCGCGGCGATATCGTCAGTGTGCACTCGTTGCGCCGGGGTGCGGCGGAAGCCATCGAGGCGATTGCCCACGGTGATTCAAAATCGAGCAAGGTGATTGGCAAGGCGATCCGCGATATCGGCCTGCCGCCGGGCACCACCATTGGTGCAATCATTCGCGATGAAGAAGTGATCATCGCCCACGACGACACGGTGATCGCCACGGGCGACCACGTGATTCTGTTCCTTGTGGATAAAAAACATATCCGCGATGTGGAGAAGCTGTTCCACGTGGGCCTGAGCTTTTTCTGATCAAACGGAGTGACCGACATGCTCGAATCCCTGGAAAAAATGCTCGCCAAGGGCGTGGATAACTCACTGCTGCGGTTTGGTTTGGGCAAGGGTTATCTTGATCTGAAGGACAACGCCAAGGCGGCCGAGCATTTGCAGAAATGCGTCGAGTTCGACCCGAAGTATTCGGCGGCGTGGAAGCTGTTGGGCAAGGCGCAGCTGGGGCAGGGTGATAACGCTGCAGCGCGGTTAGCTTGGGAGAAGGGTATTGAAGCGGCCCTGGCACATGGCGACAAGCAGGCCGAAAAGGAAATGACCGTATTCCTGAAGAAACTCGACCGCCAAGCTTAAGCAGAACCCAATGTGGGAGCGGGCTTGCTCGCGAAGGCGTCGTGTCAGTCACCGAATTTGTGTCTGATACACCGCCTTCGCGAGCAAGCCCGCTCCCACATTTTGTTTTGTGCCAACCTTGAGTCAGCCGTACATCAATACCACCGCGCCTCACCCGGCGGGCGTTTCTTGAAGCGTTTCATGCTCCACATGTACTGGCTCGGGTAAGCCCCCACATAGCGCTCCACCACCTTGCTCATCGCCGCACACGAAGTGGCGGTGTCGGTGCTGTACATGTCTTCCGGCGCCGCTTCCAGGATCACTTTGTAGCCCGAGCCATCCGGCAGCCGCAGGGCATGCAGGAACACCCCGACCGCCTTGTGCCCCGCCAGCATGTTCGGCACGAACTTGCTGGTCAGCGCCTGGGTGGCGAAGAACGGCACGAAGATCCCGGCCGATTCCGCCGGCTCCGGATCCGCAGGAATCCCCACCTGGCCGCCTTTGCGCACTTCCTTGATGACGCTGAGGATGCCTTCCTTGGTGGACGCCGCCACGCGGTTACCCAGTTGCACCCGCTGTTTGCGCAGCAAGTCATCCACCGCCTTGAGCTTCGGCGGGCGGTAGAAAATGATCGGTTTACACTGGCTGCAATAGAAGTGGTTCAACACTTCCCAGTTGCCCAGGTGGCTGGTGATGCCGACCACGCCTTTGCCCGAAGCCAGGGCTTCGTGCAGCACTTCCAGGCCTTCGACCTCGCGCACCAGGTCGATGGAACGCTGGGCCGGCCAGATCCAGGCGCAGGCGCTTTCGGTCAGGGACTTGCCGATGTCCATCAGGCTGCGTCCAACGAGACGCTCGCGCTCGGCCGGATCCATGTCCGGGAAGCATTTGGACAGGTTGATCCGCACCGTCTCACGGGAACGGTTGGGGGTTTTCCACATGATCCAGCCAATTGCCGAACCGACCGCTTGCACCGCGCGCCAGGGCAGCAGGGCAAACAACCGAAGAGCGCCTACCAGCAAGGCGCCTTTAAACTTTTCCACAGGTCACTCCTGATCGTGTGTGGTGCGCAAAGCCGCCATTCTAACCGGCGTTGGCGAGGTCCGCGTAACGGTCGCAGTCCTGAGTGTGGTCCATGACCATGCCCGAGGCCTGCATGAACGCGTAGCAGATGGTCGGCCCGACGAAGGTGAAGCCGGATTTTTTCAAGGCTTTGCTCATGGCCTCAGCCTCCGGCGTAATGGCCGGGACCTGGCTGCGGTCCTTGAAATGATTGACCTTGGGCACGCCGCCCACAAACGACCACAGAAACTCCACGGGGTCCTGCAGCGCCAGCCAGGCGGCGGCATTGCGCCGGGTGGCATTGAGTTTCAGGCGGTTACGCACGATGCCCGAATCGAGCATCAGCGCTTCGATCTCGGCATCGCTCAGTTGGGCCAGACGCTGCGCATCAAAGCCGAACAAGACCTTTCGATAATGCTCGCGTTTGCGTAAAACGGTGATCCAGGACAGGCCCGCCTGGAACCCTTCGAGCAAAAGCAACTCGAACAGTCCCTGCGCATCGCGCAGCGGCGTTCCCCACTCCTGATCGTGATAAGCCATGTACAGCGGATCTTCAGAACACCAAAAGCAGCGTGGCATAAGGCTCCAGGGGATGGTGGCGCGGCCGAATCGGGTATACTCCCGCTCTTTAAATCGCAGCCCAAGTAACAGGTGAATTTCGTGAGCCAGCCTACGCCAGCCGTGCGTACCTTCCAAGACTTGATCCTCGCCCTCCAGCAATACTGGGCCGAGCAAGGTTGTGTGGTACTTCAGCCCTACGATATGGAAGTAGGCGCCGGCACTTTCCACACCGCTACCTTCCTGCGGGCCATCGGCCCGGAAACCTGGAACGCCGCTTATGTGCAGCCCAGTCGTCGCCCGACTGACGGCCGCTACGGCGAAAACCCGAACCGCCTGCAGCACTACTACCAGTTCCAGGTGGTTCTGAAGCCAAACCCGGACAACTTCCAGGAGCTGTACCTGGGCTCGTTGAAACATGTCGGCCTGGACCCGCTGGTCCACGACATCCGTTTCGTCGAAGACAACTGGGAATCGCCAACCCTGGGCGCCTGGGGCCTGGGCTGGGAAGTCTGGCTCAACGGCATGGAAGTGACGCAGTTCACTTACTTCCAGCAAGCCGGCGGCATCGAGTGCTACCCGGTGACCGGCGAGATCACCTACGGTCTCGAGCGCCTGGCCATGTACCTGCAAGGCGTGGACTCGGTCTACGACCTGGTGTGGGCTGACGGCCCGTTCGGCAAGGTGACCTACGGCGACGTGTTCCACCAGAACGAAGTGGAGCAGTCGACCTACAACTTCGAACACGCGAACGTCGAGAAGCTGTTCGAACTGTTCGACTTCTATGAAAGCGAAGCCAAGCGCCTGATCGAACTGGATCAGCCGCTGCCGTTGCCAAGCTATGAAATGGTTCTGAAGGCATCCCACACCTTCAACCTGCTGGACGCCCGTCGTGCCATCTCGGTAACTGCGCGCCAGCAATACATCCTGCGTGTACGCACCCTGGCGCGTTCCGTCGCCCAAGCCTACCTGTTGGCTCGCGCCAAGCTGGGCTTCCCGATGGCCACCCCGGACCTGCGTGATGAAGTGTTGGCTAAGCTGGAGGCTGCACAATGAGTGCTCAAGATTTCCTGGTTGAACTGGGCACCGAAGAGCTGCCACCCAAGGCACTGAATACCCTGGCCGACGCATTCCTGGCCGGTATCGAAAAAGGCCTGCAAACCGCTGGCCTGAAGTTCGCCGCAAAAAAAGTCTACGCCGCGCCGCGCCGACTGGCTGTGTTGCTCACCGCACTGGAAACCCAGCAGCCGGACCGCAGCATCAACCTCGACGGCCCGCCACGCCAGGCCGCCTTCGATGCTGAAGGCAACCCGACTCAAGCCGCCCTTGGTTTTGCCAAGAAGTGTGGCGTCGAGCTGAGCGAAATCGACCAGAGTGGCCCGAAGCTGCGTTTCAGCCAGGTCATCACCGGCAAGCCGACCGCCAGCCTGTTGCCGACCATCGTTGAAGACTCGCTGAACGACCTGCCGATTCCCAAGCGCATGCGCTGGGGTGCCCGCAAGGAAGAGTTCGTGCGCCCGACCCAATGGCTGGTGATGCTGCTCGGTGACCAGGTCATCGACTGCACCATCCTCGCCCAGAAGGCCGGCCGTGATTCACGTGGCCACCGCTTCCACCATCCTGAAGCCGTGCGAATCACCGCGCCCGCCAACTACCTCAATGACCTGCGTGCAGCCTATGTGCTGGCGGATGCCAATGAGCGCCGCGAGCTGATCAGCAAGCGTACCGAAGAGCTGGCCCGCCTGCAGGAAGGCACCGCCATCGTGCCGCCAAGCCTGCTGGACGAAGTGACCGCTTTGGTTGAATGGCCAGTGCCGCTGGTGTGCTCGTTCGAGGAGCGTTTCCTCGACGTGCCGCAGGAAGCGCTGATCACCACCATGCAGGACAACCAGAAGTATTTCTGCCTGCTGGACGTCGACGGCAAGCTGCTGCCGCGCTTCATCACCGTGGCCAACATCGAGAGCAAGGACCCGCAGCAGATCATCGCCGGTAACGAAAAAGTCGTTCGCCCGCGCCTGACTGACGCCGAGTTCTTCTTCAAGCAAGACAAGAAGCAGAAGCTCGAAGACTTCAACCTGCGCCTGCAGAACGTGGTGTTCCAGGAAAAACTCGGCAGCGTATACGACAAGGCCGTACGGGTTTCCAAGCTGGCGGCCTACATCGCGCCACGCATTGGTGGCGATGCTGCCTGGGCTGCGCGTGCCGGCCTGCTGTCCAAGTGCGACCTGGCCACCGAGATGGTCGGCGAGTTCCCGGAGATGCAAGGTGTTGCCGGTTACTACTACGCCCTGAATGATGGCGAGCCGCAAGACGTCGCCCTCGCGCTGAACGAGCAGTACATGCCGCGCGGTGCCGGCGCCGAGCTGCCGACCACCCTCACCGGTGCGGCCGTGGCCATCGCTGACAAGCTGGATACCCTCGTCGGTATCTTCGGTATCGGCATGTTGCCTACCGGCAGCAAAGACCCGTATGCGCTGCGCCGTGCGGCCCTGGGCGTGCTGCGCATCCTGATCGACAAGAAGCTCGACCTCGACCTGACCCAGGCCGTGGTGTTTGCGGTTGGCCAGTTCGGTGCCAAGGTCAAGCAAGCGGGCCTGGCCGAGCAAGTGCTGGAGTTCGTGTTCGACCGTCTGCGTGCGCGTTACGAAGACGAAGGCGTGGATGTTTCGGTGTACCTGTCGGTACGTGCCCTGCAACCAGGTTCGGCGCTGGACTTCGACCAGCGTGTGCAGGCCGTACAGGCCTTCCGCAAGCTGCCGGAAGCCGGTGCCCTGGCCGCCGTGAACAAGCGTGTGTCGAACCTGCTGAGCAAGGCCGACAACCTCGGCAATGCCGAAGTCGACCCGGGCCTGTTTGCCGATGCCAAGGAGTTCTCGCTGAACTCGGCCATCGCCAAGGCAGAAAATGCAGTGAAGCCGCTGATCGCCGAACGCAACTACGCCGAAGCCTTGGCGCGCCTGGCCACGTTGCGTGAGCCGGTGGATGCGTTCTTCGAAGCGGTGATGATCAATGCCGAAGACGCGGGCGTGCGGAAAAACCGCTACGCCATGCTGGCGCGCCTGCGCGGCCTGTTCATCAATATCGCTGACATTTCCGTACTGAGCTGACCATGTTGAAACTGCTGATTCTCGATCGGGACGGAGTGATCAATTACGACTCCGACGCTTACATCAAATCGGTGGCGGAATGGATTCCACTGCCCGGCTCGATCGAGGCCATCGCGCAGTTGAGTAAAGCGGGCTGGACGGTGGCCATCGCCACCAACCAGTCCGGCATCGCCCGCGGCTACTACGACATCGCCACCCTCGACGCCATGCACGCGCGCCTGCGCACGCTGGTGGCCGAGCAGGGCGGTGAAGTAGGGCTGGTGGTGTATTGCCCGCACGGCCCGGATGAAGGCTGCGATTGCCGCAAGCCCAAACCGGGTATGCTTAAAACTATTGCTGAACATTACAACGTGCCGTTGGCTGGGCTATGGTTTGTCGGGGACAGCCTCGGTGACCTGGAAGCCGCCAAAGCCGTCGACTCTCAGCCAGTTTTGGTAAAAACCGGGAAAGGCGAAAAGACCCAGGCTAAAACCCTGCCGGTAGGTACTTTGATTTTTGACGATCTGGCGGCGGTTGCCGCAGAACTTATCAACAACTAGCAGCCCTTCTGACTTCCTGACCAAGGACTGTTCGGGAGCGCGCTTTTAACAGGCGGGCGTTGTCCCGCAACGGTAAATGCCGCCATGTCGATTTTGCAGGCCATCAGAACCTTCTTCTTTTACCTGCTGTTGGGCACCAGCTCTTTTCTCTGGTGCACCCTGAGCTTTTTTATCGCGCCTTTCCTGCCGTTCAAGGCGCGCTATCGTTTCATCAACGTCTTTTGGTGCAACTGCGCGCTGTGGTTGACCAAGGTGTTCCTGAACATTCGTTTCGAGATCAGGGGCGCCGAAAACGTCCCGGACCAGCCTTGTGTGATTCTGTCGAACCACCAGAGCACCTGGGAAACCTTTTTCCTGTCTGCGTATTTCTCGCCCCTGAGCCAAGTGCTCAAGCGTGAGCTGCTATACGTACCATTCTTCGGCTGGGCCATGGCCATGCTGCGACCGATCGCCATCGACCGCGACAACCCCAAGGCCGCACTCAAGCATGTGGCCAAGAAGGGCGATGAGCTGTTGAAGGATGGGGTTTGGGTGCTGATCTTCCCTGAAGGCACACGCGTGCCCTACGGCACTGTGGGCAAGTTCTCACGTGGCGGTACGGCCCTGGCGGTGAACGCCGGGCTGCCGGTGCTGCCAATTGCCCACAATGCCGGCAAGTTCTGGCCAAAGACCGGCTGGGCCAAGCGTGAAGGCACCATCACTGTAATCATTGGCGAGCCCATGTATGCCGAGGGCGAAGGCCCACGTGCCATTGCAGCGCTGAACGACCGTGCCCAGGCATGGAATGAAGCGCAACAAAGGGCCATGGGTTCGTTGCCGCCGGAGCCGGTTGTGGTCGACACGCCGGTGATTTGAGTTTCTGTGGATAACCTGTGTACGGTTTGTTGGCGAATTGCGCTTTTTAGCTTATAGGCTGCTGATTTACTTACATATTTCCCAAGCTCATAAAACGGCGGAAAAGGTGCATAAGTTTTTTCCGCATTAAAAAACCGGTCCTTGAGACCGGTTTTTTATGCACAGGTGAAAAGCCGCGATTCAGTCTCGCCACAATGGCAGTTGAAGGATGAAGGTCGTACCTTTATCCACCTCGCTCTCGCAGCGAATTCTCCCACCGTGACGATCCACGACGGCCTTGACCATGGTCAGCCCCAACCCCAATCCTTCACTGCCCTGAGCCGAAGCGAAGCGCCGGTATTGAGCGAAGAGTTCGGGCAAATCCTGCGGGGAGATTCCTCGCCCCTGGTCGCTGATACGGCACTGCAAAGCGTCTTCATGGCTGGTCAGGCTTAACGTAACGGTGGTGCCCGATGGGCTGTATTTCACCGCATTTTCCAACAGGTTGAACAAGGCGCGGGTCAGCAGCGATTGGTCTGCCCACACCGTTTCTTCGCCGTCTTCATCCAGGTGATGGACCAGGCGAATGCCTTTCAACTGGGCGTGCACTGCGACTTGATCAAATGCGTCGAGCACCAACATGGCGAACAGGCTGGGCTGGAATTGGTAGCCATCGGATTCGGCTTTCGCCAGCTGCACGAATGATTCGGTCAGGTTCAGGGCACGGCGGACTTGTTGTTCGATCTGCGCAAATATCGGCGCGGCGGTGTCCTGAACATCCAACAGGGCCAGGATCGCCGAATGCGGCGCACGCAAGTCATGGGACAGAAAGCGCAGCAGGGTCTCCCGTTGCTGCTGGGCATCACGCTCAATGCTCAGGTCTGTGAGGCTCAGCAGCCAGCCCAGGGCCACGTCACCGTCTGCGGGCAGCAGCGGCGCCAGGTCGAGGCGCAGGCTGCGGTCAAGGGTGTCGCGGAACTCGACAATCTCCAGCGTCGACAGGGCAGGGCGAACACCGTCCTGCAGCGGTGGATAACCTAATGTGGCGAGCTGATCCAAGAGGTTTTCGGCCACCAGTTCATTGCCGAACACATCGCGGGCAATTCGATTGGCCAGCAGGACGTTGCCCTTGGGATCGGTAATCAAGGTTGCTACAGGCAAACATTCCAGCCCATCGGCCATGAAGCGACGAGTGTCCCGGGTACGGCTGACCGCTTGTTCGAGGGCGAAGATTCGTCCCTGCAATACATCACCCTGGCTGGCGGGCGCTCGACGGCGCTCCGGGAGCACTTTGGGTTCGTTGTCCAGGCGTGCCAGTTCCCAGCCGAAGTAGGCCAGGATCACGCTCAGGCGCCGCCAGTTCCAGATCAGATAGCTGAGCAACATGCCAACCAGACTTGCTGCCGGCGACCACCAATGGCCCAGGCGCAACAGGCCCCAAGAACCCAGAAGCGCAGCCCCCATGCAACCGAGGGTCAGCCACAGTGCATAACGCGGTCGAAACAGCAGAAGGCCCAACAGCACCGCGACCATCGCGGTGGCCAGTAGCGTCGCCATCCACACGGGCAGATCGACAATACTGCGCCCTTGCAGCAAGCCATTGAGAATATTTGCCTGGATCTCCACGCCCGGGGTGGTGCCGACACTGGCCGAAAGCGGCGTGACATAACGGTCGCCCATGCCCGGTGCCGTAGCGCCAATCAGGATCAAGCGGTCGCGCAGCAACTCGGATGGCACCTCCCCGCGCAAGACACTGATATACGGCACGCTGGGAAAGCCAGCATGACTGGCAATAAAAGGAATTCGAATGGCATTTTCCCGCTGCCAGCTGGAGCTTTCCGACGGACCAGGTGCGCCCGGCATTCCGGATCGCTGGCCGCTCAGTTCAAACGCCAGCCAGGCTAACTGCGGTGTCAAATTACCGGGTGGACCTTCACGCAAATACAGGCTTCGAACGATGCCGTCGCTGTCCGCTTCCACGTTGATATGGCCGACGCTACGGGCGCAATCACGCAAGGGCAACACAGGCAGGATTTGCGCCACAGGCTGGCCGTAGCGTGGCGAACCTTCACGAATCAAAGGCAACAGGACGTTGCCAGCGCTGCACATAGCCTCGGCCAGGCGCAGGTCATTGGCTGGCTCCCGGGCGGGCTCGCTGAAGATCACATCAAACAGGATGCCGGCAGGCTTGGCGGCGCTCAGCCGATCAAGCAGGTCGGCATGCACACGTCGGGACCACGGCCATTGGCCGAGCTCCTTCAGGCTTCGGTCGTCGATCGTTACCAGCAGGATGCGTGGATCCACCGATAAAGGCGCCAGCCGGCGGAGGCTGTCATACAGCAGGTTATTGAGGGCCAGGCCAGGGCTCAGGGACAGGAAGGCCGTGATGGGTAATAGCAACAGGCTGACCCACAGCCATTCGCGCACCAGGCCATTGAACAGCCGCTGAGCCTGAGTCGGTTGGCGCTTTTCAGCCCTGTGCCACAGCCTCACCGGCTCGCGTCCAGGGCACTACTGCACGCGGTTCGCGGGTGGGTAATAGAAAATGTCATAAACCCCGGTTTCTCCCTCAAGCCCGTGTTCATCATATGCCGACAAGCGAACGTGATAGAACGATGCTTTCAGCCCAGTGAAGCGCATTTGCGGCTTGTCGGAGAAGTTTTCCTGCTTGATGTTCAGAAACTCCTTATCGGTCGCGACCTGGGCCCGGTAGCGTTGGGCCCCGGCCAATGGCCGCAGGAACAGGGTCCAGACAGGCGCATCGCCCTTTTGGCCGTCCTGGCCGACCAACCGTGGCGCATCAAGCAGTTCCACGGGTTTGAGTTCGCCTTGTTTCTTGAACGCGAGGCCCTGCCGCGCACCAACCTTTACTTCACCAGAGACTGGACCGGTAATGGGCTTCTTCTTGATAGGGCGCGGGCTCGGTGGAGCGTCATCACGATTGACCGCCACTTGCCCGTTGAGTACTTCCACCAGCGATTGTTCGCCATCGTTACGCACACGGAAATGCGTGCCGCGTACCCCTAGAACGCCCACCGGGGTCATGATCTGGAAACGGTCATAGTCGCTGGCACGCTTGATCACGTAAGCCTCGACCTGACCTTCTTCAAGAATCACCTGGGGAATGGATTGCTCCTCGACCAGATGCAATCGGACCTGGGAGCTGGAGGGCAAGACAATCCGCGAGCCGTCCCCCAGCAACAGGCTGACAAATGCGCCCGATGAGGTTTTTACGCTTTCTTGTTCATCGATGAACATGCCTTCTTCCAGGGCCGTGGACACACCCTTGGCATCCAGTTTCCAGGCTTCACCCGTGAGGTGCTGCACCACTGCCGGAAGCGGTTGCGCGCGGCACATCCGGTTGTCGTCGATATAGGGTGCACGGGGAGGGGCAGGGCGTGCCAAGGCCGGAAGACTCACTACGCCAAGCGTAACGATCAGGCCCGAACTCAACAGCGTAGAAGCGGCAGAGCGGAATCGGCAAGGGAAAAAGGTCATGGCGCTCATCAAGATTCTAGTTCTAATGGGTCATCAGAAAGCACTTTCAGGCAGCGTCTTGCAGCGGGAAGACCTTGAGTACCGTCTACGATACTCGATGAGGTATCCAGTCGATAGCCGAAATATCTGGGAGCGTGAGATCCATTGCAGAAGATGACACGTCCCTGTGTCGGAGCACTTCCGTCGCTCCAATCCGTGTGTCATCCAGCGAAAGCGAATTTACCTACAACATAGGTGCATCGGACCGATTCGCAACATTTGTTCAGATTTGCGGGTACTTAAAATACCCAACGTTGGGTCTGCTGCTGTTCGCTGAGTTGCTGAAACGGTGAACGGGCGAAGCCCATGCCATTGCCGGGCTCACTCAAAGTCTGCCGTTCCTCGAACGGCATAGGTATCGCCGGCTTATTGGCCCCGACCGTTTCCGTGCCCAGCGTAGCAACCATCACCACCAATACCAGTCTTCCCCATACATCAACCTTCCCCAGAACGGCCATACGTCTCGAAACAGCATAAAACCAGATTGCCATTGATCCTTTTCCTGAAGGTCTCGAGCCGGTATCTTCCCAGCTTGGGTGTTGACGATTTTCAATGGCTTGCGGCCATTTGATATCAGCGTACCGAGAGATTCAGAGGGCCTGAGAATCTGGCCATAATTGTTCAGATTCGATGCCCGCATTCTTCAATAAGAAAGGACCCTGCCATGCGTGTCGCAATATTGGATGACGAACCTGCTGAACTGCGGCGGGTGGAACAGACACTGCGACAAATCCCCAGCGCTGCGGATCAGCCATGGACCCTGCACTGCTTCGAGCGTGGAGAAGACCTGCTGCGACAACTGCGCCGCGAGACCTTCGACTTGCTGATCCTTGACTGGCAACTGCCCGACCTCAGTGGCCTGGCATTGCTGCGCTGGACCCGCGAGCACATGGAAGCGCCGCCAGCCGCCATCATGCTTACCAGCCGCGATGCCGAGAGCGATATCGTCCAGGCGCTGAACAGTGGTGCCGATGATTACGTCAGCAAGCCGTTTCGTCCCAATGAGCTTAAGGCTCGGGTGAATGCCGTTCTGCGTCGCCACGGGTTGCAGAAGTCTGCAGCCAGTGAGGTGCATACCTTCAATGACCTGACCTTTGATGATGCTGAACTCACGGTGAGCAGGGCGGGAAAACCCATCAGCCTGACGGAGCGCGAATACCGCCTGGCGCGGTGCCTGTTTGAGAACCTGGCGCGGCCGCTGTCTCGAGAGTACCTGTATGAACGGTTCTGGACCCATGAGGAGATGGTGTCGTCGCGGCCGCTGGATACGCATATTTATCGGCTGCGGAATAAGCTCGGGCTGACGGCGGATCGGGGTTGGCAGTTGCTGACGATCTATGGGTACGGATATCGGTTGGAGAGTGTGACGGCGGCTTCCGAGGACTGAGATGTTCCACGTGGAGCATTTATAAAATGCTCATATCCAGCCCATAAAAAAGGCCAACGCTAAGCGTTGGCCTTTTTTGTTTTTGCGCTGCAACCTGATCAGAAGTCCAGGTTGGAAACCGCCAGGGCATTGCTCTCGATGAAGTCACGACGAGGCTCGACCGCATCACCCATCAGGGTGTTGAAGATCTGGTCCGCGCCAATGGCGTCTTCGATGGTCACGCGCAGCATGCGACGCTGGGCTGGGTCCATGGTGGTTTCCCACAGCTGATCCGGGTTCATTTCGCCCAGACCTTTGTATCGCTGAATGGTATGGCGCTTGGTGCTTTCCGCCATCAACCAGTCCAGGGCTTCCTTGAACTCTTTGACCGCTTTCTTGCGCTCGCCACGCTGAATGTAAGCACCGTCGTCCAGCAGGGTGCTCAGTTGCGCGCCGAGGGTAACAACCGTCTTGTAGTCGTTGCTGCCGAAGAAGTCGCGGTTGAAGGTGACGTAGTTCGACAGGCCGTGGGAGATCAGTTCGACCTCTGGCAGCCAGACGTTACGTTCACGGTCTTCACGCAGGCTGGCTTTGTAGACCAGGCCGGATTTTTCAACGGTACGCAGGCGGACTTCGTACTGGGCCAACCAAGCCTGCATGTGGGCATGATCACCCAACTGCTCCAGGCTGACGGATGGCAGGTAGATGAAGTGCTCGGTCAGCTCCTGGGGGTACAGGCGCGACAAACGCTTGAGGGTCTTCATCACCATGCGGAAGTCGTTTACCAGGCGCTCCAACGCTTCACCGGAGATGCCCGGGGCTTCGTCGTTCAAGTGCAGGCTCGCATCTTCCAGGGCCGACTGCGTCATGTACTCTTCCATGGCGTCGTCGTCTTTGATGTATTGCTCTTGCTTGCCTTTTTTCACTTTGTACAACGGCGGCTGGGCGATGTAGATGTAGCCACGCTCGATCAACTCCGGCAACTGACGGAAGAAGAACGTCAGCAGCAGGGTGCGGATGTGCGAACCGTCAACGTCAGCATCGGTCATGATGATGATGTTGTGATAGCGCAGCTTGTCGATGTTGTACTCATCGCGGCCGATGCCACAGCCCAGGGCGGTGATCAAGGTGCCGACTTCCTGCGAGGAAATCATCTTGTCGAAACGCGCCTTCTCGACGTTGAGGATCTTACCCTTCAACGGCAGGATGGCCTGGGTGCGACGGTTGCGACCCTGCTTGGCGGAACCGCCAGCAGAGTCACCTTCCACCAGGTACAGTTCGGAGAGGGCAGGGTCTTTCTCCTGGCAGTCAGCCAGTTTGCCCGGCAGGCCGGCGATATCCAGCGCACCTTTACGACGCGTCATCTCACGGGCTTTACGCGCCGCTTCACGAGCCCGTGCTGCGTCGATCATCTTGCCGACAACCAGCTTGGCTTCGTTCGGGTTTTCCAGCAGGAAGTCGGAGAAGTACTTGCCCATTTCCTGTTCGACCGCTGTCTTCACTTCGGAGGACACCAGCTTGTCTTTGGTCTGGGAGCTGAACTTCGGATCCGGAACCTTGACCGAGATAATGGCGGTCAGGCCTTCGCGGGCATCGTCACCGGTGGTGGCGACTTTGTGTTTCTTCGCCAGGCCTTCCGCTTCGATGTAGGTGTTCAGGTTACGCGTCAGTGCAGAACGGAAACCCACCAGGTGAGTACCGCCATCGCGCTGAGGAATGTTGTTGGTGAAGCACAACAGGTTCTCGTTGAAGCTGTCGTTCCACTGCAGGGCGATTTCTACGCCGATGCCGTCTTCACGCTGGATGTTGAAGTGGAACACCTGATTGACCGCGGTCTTGTTGGTGTTCAGGTATTCAACGAACGCACGCAGGCCGCCTTCGTACTTGAACAGCTCTTCCTTGCCGCTGCGTTCGTCCTTGAGGACGATACCCACACCGGAGTTCAGGAAGGACAGTTCACGAATCCGCTTGGCCAGAATGTCCCAGCTGAAGTGGATGTTCTTGAAGGTTTCAGCCGAAGGCTTGAAGTGAATCTGCGTACCAGTGCTTTCGCTGTCACCGACGATTTTCATCGGTTCCTGTGGAACACCATGAACGTAAGTCTGTTCCCAGATCTTGCCGCTACGACGTACAGTCAGGATCAGCTCTTCAGAAAGGGCGTTTACTACCGAAACACCTACACCGTGCAAACCGCCGGATACTTTATAGGAGTTATCGTCGAACTTACCGCCGGCGTGGAGCACGGTCATGATGACCTCTGCCGCCGAAACGCCTTCTTCTTTATGCACATCTACCGGAATGCCGCGACCGTTGTCGCGTACGGTGATGGATTCGTCCGGGTGGATGATGATGCTGATGTCGTCGCAGTGACCGGCCAAAGCTTCGTCGATCGAGTTATCGACCACCTCGAACACCATGTGGTGCAGACCGCTGCCATCATCGGTATCACCGATGTACATACCGGGACGTTTGCGTACGGCATCCAAACCTTTAAGCACTTTAATGCTGGTCGAGTCGTACGTATTCGTATTTTCTTCGCTCATGCCTTCACTCCCGATGGTCGTGGGTCTGGGTGATACGGCCTTGTTCCACGTGGAACAAAGCGACTGGCGTTTCCGTCTGCCAGCCTTCCCTCAATAATTCGTGGTCTACACAGGTGATAAACACCTGGCAGCGTAAGTCTTCCAACAAGCGGCATAACGCGCGGCGGTGCTGCTCGTCCAGTTCGGACGGCAAGTCATCCACCAGATAAATACATTGCCCGCGCCGGGCCTGGCTAACCAGATGCCCCTGGGCGATACGCAAAGCGCAGACCACCAACTTCTGCTGACCGCGGGACAAGATATCCGCAGCATTGTGTGCGCCCAATCTAAGGCGCAAATCAGCCCGTTGTGGTCCGGCCTGGGTGTGACCAATTTGCTGATCCCGTTGCAAGGATGTCGCGAGCACTGCACTCAGTTCCCGGTCTTTGTCCCAACCACGGTAGTAGCTCAACGTCAGCCCCTCGAGTTCAAGTAACTCGCTCAAGGTCTGCTCAAAGACTGGTTTCAAGGCTTTGATATAGGCGCGGCGGTATTCATCTATTTCAGCGCTGGCCAGGCACAGTTCCCGGTCCCAAGCAGCTTGCGAAGCGGCGTCAAGTGTACCATGCCGCAGCCATGAGTTCCGCTGCCGCAGGGCCTTCTGCAGGCGCTGCCAAGTGGCCATGAAACGCGGTTCCACGTGGAACACTCCCCAATCGAGGAATTGCCTGCGGATTTTTGGCGCGCCTTCCAGCAAGCGGAAGCTGTCCGGGTTGATCAGTTGCAGCGGCAGGATTTCTGCCAGCTGCGCAGCACTACGAGCATTCTGCCCATCGATGCGGATTTGAAACTCCCCCTGACGATCACGAGAAATCCCCAGGCTGCTATGACCGCCTTCGGCCAATTCGACTTGGCCAAATACTGTGCACGCCAGTTGCTCGTACTGAATCACCGGCAACAAGCGGGCACTGCGAAAGGAACGAGCGAGCCCCAGCAGGTGAATGGCTTCCAGCACGCTGGTTTTGCCACTGCCGTTGGCGCCGTGGAGGATATTGATGCGGGGGGAGGGGGAGAAGGTCACCGGGTGCAAATTGCGCACCGCGGTGACCGAGACGCGACTGAGGGACATCTAGCTTCTGCTGAACATGATTACAGGCGCATCGGCATGACAACGTAAGCCGAGTCATCGTTGTCGGATTCTTGTACCAGGGCGCTGCTGTTGGAGTCAGACAGAATCAGGCGGACCTGTTCAGTGGTCATCACGCCCAGCACGTCCAGCAGGTAGCTGACGTTGAAGCCGATTTCCAGGTTGCCGCCGTTGTAGTCGACGCCCACTTCTTCTTCCGCTTCTTCCTGCTCAGGGTTATTCGCCTGGATTTTCAGTTGGCCGTTGGCCAATTGCAGGCGGATACCACGGTATTTCTCGTTGGAAAGAATAGCGGTACGGCTGAACGCTTCACGCAGGGCCTGACGATCACCGATCACCAGCTTGTCGCCGCCTTTAGGCAGAACGCGCTCGTAATCCGGGAACTTGCCGTCAACCAGCTTGGAAGTGAAGGTGAACTCGCCAGTGGTCGCGCGGATGTGGTGCTGGCCCAGCACGATACTGACATTGCCATCCGGCTCAGTCAGCAGGCGCGCGAGTTCCAGAATACCTTTACGCGGCACGATCACCTGGTGGCGATCCGGCTGACCGATATCGGCCTTCATCGAGCACATGGCCAGTCGGTGACCATCGGTGGCTACGGCGCGGATGATGCCTTCGGAAACTTCCAGCAGCATGCCGTTAAGGTAATAACGCACGTCCTGCTGGGCCATGGCGAAGCTGGTGCGCTCGATCAAGCGGCGCAGTCGGCTTTGTTCCAGGCTGCAGGTCAGCGAGCCTGGGCCTTCTTCCACGGTCGGGAAGTCGTTGGCCGGCAAGGTCGACAGGGTGAAACGGCTGCGACCGGCCTTGACCACCAGCTTTTGCTCATCAACCTTGATGTCGATCAGCGCGTCGTTGGGCAGGCTCTTGCAGATGTCCATCAGCTTGCGCGCCGGCACGGTGATCTCGCCGGGTTCGGCGGGCTCTTCGAGCTGGACGCGACCGACCAGCTCGACTTCCAGGTCGGTACCGGTCAAGGACAATTGCTGGCCTTCGACAACCAGCAATACGTTGGAAAGCACCGGCAAGGTCTGTCGGCGCTCGACGACGCCTGCGACCAGTTGCAGGGGTTTCAACAGGGCTTCGCGTTGAATGGTGAAATGCATGGTCTAGTCCCTTGCCTTAATAAGCTGCGCTGGTGTTCATCAAGTAGTCAGTGTACGCAGCAGGTTCTTGTAGTCCTCGCGAATATCCGCGTCGGATTCCTTAAGTTCGTTGATCTTGCGGCACGCGTGCAAGACCGTGGTGTGGTCGCGACCGCCAAACACATCACCAATTTCCGGCAGGCTGTGGTTGGTCAGCTCTTTGGAGAGCGCCATCGCTACCTGGCGGGGACGTGCTACCGAGCGCGAACGGCGCTTGGACAGCAGGTCGGAAATCTTGATCTTGTAATACTCGGCCACGGTGCGCTGGATGTTATCCACACTCACCAGCTTGTCTTGCAACGCCAGCAGGTCTTTCAGGGATTCGCGAATCAGCTCGATGGTGATGTCACGACCCATGAAGTGCGAGTGAGCGATGACCCGCTTGAGTGCGCCTTCCAGTTCACGCACGTTGGAGCGAATGCGCTGGGCGATAAAGAACGCGGCGTCGTGCGGCAGGTCGACTTTGGCCTGATCGGCCTTTTTCATCAGGATCGCGACGCGGGTTTCAAGCTCCGGCGGTTCTACCGCTACGGTCAGGCCCCAGCCGAAGCGCGACTTCAGGCGCTCTTCCAGGCCTTCGATTTCCTTCGGATAACGGTCACTGGTCAGGATGACCTGCTGGCCACCTTCGAGCAACGCGTTGAACGTGTGGAAAAACTCTTCCTGGGAACGTTCCTTGCGGGCGAAGAATTGAATGTCATCGATCAGCAAGGCATCAACGGAACGGTAGAACCGCTTGAACTCGTTGATGGCGTTGAGCTGCAACGCCTTGACCATATCGGCCACGAAGCGCTCCGAGTGCAGGTACACGACCTTGGCATTCGGGTTCTTCTTTAATAGGTGGTTACCCACGGCGTGCATCAAGTGAGTTTTACCCAAGCCAACGCCACCATAAAGGAAGAGCGGGTTGTAACCATGCTTGGGGTTGTCGGCGACCTGCCAGGCAGCCGCGCGGGCCAGCTGGTTGGATTTACCTTCGACAAAGTTCTCAAAGGTGAACGTGCGGTTCAGATAGCTGGTGTGCTTGAGCGCACCCTCTACCTGGACGGTGCGCTGTTCGGCACGAACCGGGGCCTGTTGTGAGCTGGCGCCGGCCATTGGGTCAAAGCTGTCGCGGGACGGCTCTTCATTTATAGGCGCGTTTTTCTGCGACGAGGATTTCGAAGGCGTCTGGGCGACCGGGGCTGGCGAGTTATTAACAGGTGCCGCAGCGGCCTGAGCCTGGGAGGCACTGGCAGCCAACGGTGCATTCGGCGCAGCACGAGGTGCCGAGCTACGTTTGCTGCCTATTAATAAGGAGAGCACCGGAGCAAGCCCGTTGCCGTGTTCGTCGAGCAATTCGAGAACGCGGCTCAGGTATTTCTCGTTGACCCAGTCGAGAACAAAACGATTGGGTGCGTAGACACGCAACTCGTCGCCTTCGGCTTCGACCTGTAGCGGACGGATCCAGGTGTTGAATTGCTGGGCAGGCAGCTCATCGCGCAAAAGCTCCACGCACTGCTGCCAAAGTTCCACTGACACGGATATCCCCTAAGTTGAAAGCCGGTGAGGCAAAAACAGCCGCCATTGTAGCGGCCAGCCGCCCACTTATCCACATGTAGGTTGCTCACAGGGCGCCAAGAATCAATGCCTTAACCGTAAAAAAGGCGACAAATGGTCTGTGCATAAGCTCTGTGGATAAGCGCCCCTAAGCTCGTTGTACAAGTGGGGGCGAAAGTCTGTGGGTAACTGGCCTGTGGATAACTAGCCATTCCACACACAGCTTATCCGATAGCGCAGCACAGGCAGAGCACCGTTTCTCCCCCGTGTTGTCATTCTCTGTACAGCCCGTAGAATATGGCCTCAAGGCAGTTATCCACAGAAGATGGGGTGCCTAGCTTTTATAAGCTTTACAGAAAAGCTTTAAATAACTTCCTTCTTTATTTTTATATCTATGGCATTGCTCGTCAAAGGCGAATCGCCCAGATTCGGTCCGCAGGCCTCCAGATATCTAATTAAAGGAAAAGCTGGTTGGAAATTGACCTAGAGGCTTGCTTTCTCTAGAATCGCCGGTCTCTTAAAACGGGGGCCATTCCGGCCCGTTGTGGACGAACCAGGTAACACGCCATGAAACGTACTTTCCAACCAAGCACCATCAAACGCGCCCGTACTCACGGCTTCCGTGCTCGCATGGCCACCAAGAACGGCCGTGCTGTCCTGTCGCGTCGCCGCGCCAAAGGTCGTGCGCGTCTGGCAGTTTGATAATCCGGTACTGGTGGTGAGTCAGGACTTCAGTCGGGAAAAGCGTCTGCTAACCCCCCGGCATTTCAAGGCAGTCTTTGACTCCCCCACCGGCAAGGTTCCGGGGAAAAATCTCCTGCTCCTTGCGCGTAACAACGATCTGGATCACCCCCGTCTCGGGTTGGTGATCGGCAAGAAGAGCGTAAAGCTCTCCGTTGAGCGCAATCGCCTCAAGCGTCTGATGCGCGAATCGTTTCGCCTCCACCAGGAGACTCTGGTTGGTTGGGATATTGTTATCGTCGCGCGCAAAGGCTTGGGGGACGTAGAAAACCCCGAATTGATTCAGCATTTCGGCAAGCTCTGGAAACGTTTGGCTCGTACCAACAAGCCAGCACCAGCTGTCAGCACCGAAACTGTAGGGGTAGACAGTACTGATGCGTAAACTGGCCCTCGTTCCGATCCAGTTTTACCGCTATGCCATTAGTCCCCTGATGGCAAACCACTGTCGTTTCTACCCCAGTTGTTCCTGCTACGCGTTGGAAGCCATAGAAAATCATGGCCTTCTGCGCGGTGGCTGGCTGACCTTTCGTCGTTTAGGTCGCTGTCATCCGTGGAATCCCGGTGGTTATGACCCGGTTCCGCCTATCCCTACCTCCCGTTCTTCTTCGATGGCCGAGTAATCATGGATATTAAACGCACGATCCTGATCGTCGCCCTGGCAATCGTGTCCTACTCTATGGTTCTTAAGTGGAACCAGGATTATGGCCAAGCTGCCCTGCCGACTCAGAATGTTGCTACCAATCAGTCGGCGCCGGCTATTCCGGATACGCCACTGGGTAACAATGCTGCCGCCAGTGCCGATGTACCCAGCGCGAATGCCGATACCAGTACCCCGGTAGAAACCCCGGTCGTCACCAATAAAGACCTCATCCATGTAAAAACGGATGTACTGGACCTGGCAATCGACCCACAGGGTGGTGATATCGCCCAGCTGAAGCTGCCGCTGTATCCACGTCGCCAAGACCATCCGGATGTTCCGTTCCAGCTGTTCGATAACGGTGGCGAACGTGTATATCTGGCGCAAAGTGGCCTGACCGGTACTGACGGTCCGGATGCTCGTGCTACCGGTCGTCCGGTTTATTCGACCGAACAGAAGACTTATCAACTGGCCGATGGCCAGAACCAGTTGAACGTCGACCTGAAATTCAGTCACGACGGCGTCAACTACATCAAGCGTTTCAGCTTCACCCGCGGTTTGTACGATCTGAAAGTCACTTACCTGATCGACAACGAAAGCGCGAAGCCGTGGACGGGCAACCTGTTTGCCCAGCTCAAGCGTGACAACAGCGCCGATCCTTCTTCCAGCACCGCCACCGGCACCGCGACTTACCTGGGCGCAGCCCTGTGGACAAGTAGCGAGCCGTACAAAAAAGTGTCGATGAAAGATATCGACAAGGGCGCGCTGAAAGAAACCGTTCAAGGTGGCTGGGTTGCCTGGTTGCAACACTACTTCGTGACCGCATGGATCCCGAACAAAGGTGATGCCAACCTGGTTCAAACCCGCAAAGACAGCCAAGGTAACTACATCATTGGCTTTACTGGCCCGACGTTGACCGTCGCGCCGGGTGCCAAGGCTGAAGCCAGCGCCACGTTGTACGCCGGTCCGAAGAGCCAGGCAGTCCTCAAAGAGTTATCCCCAGGTCTGGAACTGACTGTGGATTACGGCATTCTGTGGTTCATTGCCCAGCCGATTTTCTGGCTGCTGCAACATATCCACAGCATTGTGGGTAACTGGGGCTTCTCGATTATCCTGCTGACCATGCTGATCAAGGGGATCTTCTTCCCACTGTCGGCCGCCAGCTACAAGTCGATGGCGCGTATGCGTGCCGTGGCCCCGAAACTGGCTGCGCTGAAAGAACAACATGGCGATGACCGGCAGAAAATGTCCCAGGCCATGATGGAGCTGTACAAGAAAGAGAAGATCAACCCGCTGGGTGGATGCTTGCCGATTCTGGTGCAGATGCCGGTATTCCTGTCGCTGTACTGGGTGCTCCTGGAAAGCGTGGAGATGCGCCAGGCTCCGTTCATGCTGTGGATAACTGACCTGTCGATCAAAGACCCGTTCTTTATCCTGCCGATCATCATGGGCGCGACCATGTTCATCCAGCAGCGCCTGAACCCGACTCCGCCGGACCCGATGCAGGCCAAGGTAATGAAAATGATGCCAATCATCTTCACCTTCTTCTTCCTGTGGTTCCCGGCTGGTCTGGTGCTGTACTGGGTGGTCAACAACTGCCTGTCGATCTCCCAACAGTGGTACATCACACGTAAAATCGAAGCGGCTACCAAAAAAGCCGAGGCGTAATTTACTCTGTGGATAACACCACTCAAGACGCCCCCTAGTGGGGCGTTTTGCTTTCTGTCACTTTTATCCGGGTACCCGCCATGAGCGCTCCTCGTGAAACCATCGCCGCTGTCGCCACCGCTCAAGGTCGTGGTGGTGTCGGTATCGTTCGTATTTCCGGGCCGCTCGCCGGCGTGGCGGCCCAGGCCATCAGTGGGCGGGAACTGAAGCCGAGGTATGCGCATTACGGGCCGTTTTTAGGTGCTGATGAAGAAGTGCTGGATGAAGGTATCGCCCTTTATTTCCCGGGGCCGAACTCCTTTACCGGCGAAGACGTCCTGGAGCTGCAAGGCCACGGCGGCCCGATCGTTCTGGACATGCTGCTGCAGCGTTGCCTGCAGTTGGGTTGCCGCCTGGCACGTCCGGGTGAATTCAGCGAACGCGCGTTCCTCAACGACAAACTCGACCTGGCCCAGGCCGAGGCGATTGCCGACCTGATCGAAGCCAGCTCTGCACAAGCTGCGCGCAATGCGTTGCGCTCGTTGCAGGGCGCGTTTTCCCTGCGTGTGCATAACCTCACCGAGCAGTTGATCAGCTTGCGCATCTACGTGGAGGCCGCGATTGATTTCCCGGAGGAAGAAATCGACTTCCTTGCCGATGGCCATGTCCTGGCGATGCTGGATAAGGTTCGTGATGAGTTATCCACAGTGCTGCGCGAAGCCGGGCAAGGTGCCTTGCTGCGCGACGGTATGACCGTGGTGATTGCCGGCCGTCCCAACGCCGGCAAGTCGAGCCTGCTCAATGCCCTGGCCGGGCGAGAGGCCGCGATCGTCACCGAGATCGCCGGCACCACGCGGGATATCCTGCGCGAACATATTCACATCGATGGCATGCCCCTGCATGTGGTGGACACCGCTGGACTGCGTGACACCGATGACCAGGTGGAAAAGATCGGGGTGGAACGCGCGTTGAAGGCCATCACGGAAGCTGACCGCGTGTTGCTGGTGGTGGATGCCACCGCGCCAGAGGCTGCAGACCCGTTCGCACTGTGGCCGGAATTCCTCGAACAACGGCCGGACCCGGTCAAGGTCACGCTGATTCGCAACAAGGCTGACCTGACGGGCGAGGCAATTGCCCTGGAAGTCAGTGAAGATGGCCACGTGACAATCAGCTTGAGTGCCAAGGCTGCAGGAGAAGGGCTGGAACTGCTGCGCGATCATCTGAAAGCGTGCATGGGCTACGAGCAGACTTCGGAAAGCAGCTTCAGCGCTCGTCGCAGGCACCTGGAGGCACTGCGGCATGCCAGCGCCGCCCTCGAGCATGGCCGTGCGCAACTGACGCTGGCAGGAGCCGGTGAGCTGCTGGCTGAAGATTTACGCCAGGCGCAGCAGCTGTTGGGTGAGATCACCGGCGCATTCAGCTCCGATGATTTGTTGGGGCGGATCTTTTCAAGCTTCTGTATCGGGAAATAGGCGGTTATCCACAGCTGGCTGGTTACCAGTTGTAGGAAACAGTTCCGAGTAGCGTCCGGCTTTCACCCCAGTAGCAGCGGCCCGCATCGTTGCAGCCGGACACATACTCCTTGTCGAACAGGTTCTTCGCATTCACGTCTACCGACCAGTGCTGGTCAATCTGGTAACCAATGGCGGCATCCACCAACGTCACGCTTCCAGCATCCAGCTTCCCGTATAGAGAAGGCGCGGTGTAAGCGAAAGTGCTGTCGAAGTAGCGCACGCCGCCGCCGACGGACAAGCCCTTGAGCTGGCCATCAAGAAAGCGGTATTTGCCCCAGACCGAAGCCTGATTACGCGGAACACCGGTCATCTGGTGACCTTCCACGAGCGACGTTGCCGAATCCTTGGTAATCCGAGCATCGGTGTAGGTGTAGGCCGCAGTCACGTTCAAATTAGGTGTGAGGTTGCTGTTGACCTCCACTTCCACACCCTTGGCCCGGCTTTCGCCGACCTGGCGGTAGGTATTGGTCGTGGCGTCGAGGTACGTGTCGTCCTGCTTGCGCAAGTCATAGACCGACAACGTCATCGCCGTGTCCCAGCCGATCGGCTCGTACTTGAGGCCTACTTCGTATTGACTGCTGGTGATCGGGTCCAGCGGTGTGCCGGCATTGGAGATCTGCTGTACCGGAACGAACGCGGTCGAGTAGCTGACATATGGCGTCAGGCCATTGTCGAACTGGTACATGATCCCGCCCTGATAGGTGAACTTGCGGTCTTCAGAGCTGATGTTGCCGGCCTTGGCCACCTTGTCGCGAAAATCACTGTCGACCCAGTCCTGCCGCCCGCCGAGCAAGAATAACCAGTGGTCATACTTGCTCTGAAGCTGTGCATAAACACCTTTCATCTGCTGTTCGAGCAACGTGTTTTGCACCGCGAGAGGCGTCAATGGATCCCTCAGGTACACCGGGTTATACACATTGATCGTGCCTGCAAATCCGGCATTCCAATCCTGGCTGAACGAGGTACGGTCATAGCTGGCACCGAACAGCACGGTATTTTCCAGCCCGCCCACCTGGAATTTGCCTTCCAACTGGTTATCCAGCGAGTAGACCATCGATTTGTTGTAGCGGTCGTAGGCATTCATGTTCAGCTGTGTGCCGAACCCCGCATTATTCAGGTTGCCTGGCCAGGTTTCATGGCGGGTGATTCGCGACTGCATGTAGCGCGAGTTCTGCCGAAACTGCCAGTCGTCGTTAAAGCTGTGGCTGAGCTCGTAGCCGGTGCTCCAGGTTTCCCGTTCGAAGGTGTTCCAATCCGGGTCACCGAGCATGGTGTGCTTGGAGAGCTTTCCGTTGGGGTTGGTCAGTAACGTGCCTGCTGCAGGTAGGCCAAGTTCAAGATTAGTGTGGTCTTTCTGGTAGTTGGCCAGCAGCGTCAGGGTGTTGTAGTCGTCGAAATTGAGGGTCAGGGACGGTGCGATATACAGGCGGTCATCGGGAACGTGATCGGTCTGGGTGTCGGACTTCCTGCCGAGCATCACCACCCGTCCAAGGATATTGCCGCTGTCGTCCAAGGGACCGGAGATATCCACACCCACCTGGCGCCGGTTATTAGAACCGTAGGTCAGCTGAACTTCGCCTTGTGGTGTAGCTGTCGGGTGTTTACTCACCAGGTTGACCAGGCCACCGGGTGCGTTTTCGCCGTAGAGCAGGGAAGAAGGGCCACGGAATATCTCCACCCGTTCCAGGCCATAAGGTTCGCTGGTGGTGTCATACCGGTTGCCTTGGACTCGCAAGCCATCGCGCAGCAGGCCGTAGCCATAATCCGTGGCGTTGAAACCGCGAATGAAGAACAAGTCACCGGCCAGCCCGTCGCCCGCAGCGAAGGGAGGGGCAAAGATTCCCGGCACATAGCCCAGCACTTCGGTGAGTGTCTGGGATTTTTGATCCTTGATGCGCTGACCGGTCACCACCGACACCGAGCGCGGGGTTTCCGACAATGGTGTGCTGGTCTTGGTACCGATTCGGCTGTTTTGCGCCTTGTAACCTACGTCCCCGGCAATTTCCTGATTGAACCCAGTCTGTTGATAAGTGCTGACAGTAGTGGGGGCCAGCATGAGCTGTTCCCCGCTCGCAGCCGGCTGCAGCGCGTAGCTGCCGGGGCCTTGAACCGCCGCCTGCAATCCCGAGTTTTGCAGCAATAACGCAAACCCTTGCTCCACCGAGTAGTCACCCTCCAGCCCAGGACTTTGCAGGCGCGCCGTCTGCTGCGGCGAGAATGACAGAATCACATTGGCCTTCGACGCGAATTGGCTCAAGGCATTGTCGAGTGGCCCGGAGGCGATCACGTAATGTTGCACTGGGCTGGCAGCAATGGCACCAGTGCATAGCAAGGTGCTGGCAGTCGCGGCCGTGGCCAGCAGCAAGCCATACGTGATGCCGTGATGGGAGAGACGCTGGCGAAGTTTTGTAGGAAGGCGCATGTGTGAGTAAGCCCTGAAGGTAGCATCGTGATTACCTGTAGGGCCGCGCCAGGTAAAAAAAAGATAACCCCCGTTGAAAGTATTTTTTCAGTATCAAGCTGTAAGCGTGACGGAGACCCAATAGCGCGTGAAATACTTCACGTGGATCGGCAGCGTGACCTGCAGGTTGGCCAATACGGCGTCGGTGGAATCCAGACGGAAAGTGCCGGACACCCGCAGTCGCGCTGATGCGGCATCGCACTGCATAACGCCCGGCCGATAGCGCGCCAGTTCGTCGATGACATCCCCCAGTCGCGCGTCCAGAACGATCAGTTGGCCGTCGATCCATGCGGCTTGGTTCCCGCGATAAATATGGCTGGGGCCTACGTCTTGCGTGCCGAAGTCGACACTCTCACCAGGTCCGAGCACTCGGCTATGGGCCGGCTGGTCGACGGGTTGCACGCTGACCCGGTCTTCCAGCACACCAACCCGCGTCGACCCTTGCAGTTGGCGAACAGTGAACCGCGTACCCAAGGCTTGAACACGACCCTCATGGGTTTCGACATAAAACGGTGTTTGCCGGCCCGACTTTCCGGTGTGGATAAGTACTTCCCCCTCACGCAAACGGACCAGTCGCTGCTGCCCATCGAAAAGTACGTCGATAGCCGTGTTCGTATTGAGGTCAATTTGAGTGCCGTCGGCCAACCCGATTCGACGTCGTTCGCCGACCTTGGTCCGATAGTCAGCCCAGAGGTTGCCCAGGGAGGTGTGTTGTTGAACGTTCCACCCCAAGTACCCGGCGGCACCGAGCATCAGCATCAGCTTGAGCACTTGCCGCCGTTGTTGACTGGCCGAGAGCGCACGACGGGTGAAGTCCTTGGGTAGCGCACCGAGGCCACGTTGCAACTGCTCCATCTGGTTCCAGGCCGCCTGATGGGAGGGATCGCCATTGAGCCATTGCTGCCAGGCACTTTGTTGCGCGGGTGTCGGTGGCTGCGATTGAAATTGCACGTACCAACTGGCGGCGGCTTCGAACGTCTTGCGATCCGGGGCAGCCATTACATGCCCGCCATGATCAAGGCGCATTCAGTCAGGGCCCGAACCATATGTTTCTTGACGGTGGTCAGCGAGACACGCAACTGATCGGCGATCTGTTGATAAGTCAGGCCTTCGACCTGGGACAGCATGAAAATTCGCCTGGCCCGCTCCCCCAGCCCACACAAGGCTTTATCCACAGCAACGAGGGTTTCAATGATGATGGCCTTGTCTTCTTCACTGATTGCGATCGCTTCGGGCCGGTCTGCCAGGGTTTGCAGATAGGCCTGCTCAATGGCGCGGCGACGATAGCGGTCAATCACCAGTCCCCGGGCAACTGTGGCCAGATAGTCCCTGGGCTCGAGGATCTGCGTCGCATTGCGGCCGCCCAGGATCCGCACGAACGTATCGTGTGCCACGTCAGCTGCATCGCAGGCGTTATGCAACTTTCCCTTGAGCCAGCTGTGCAACCACGAATGGTGCTGCTCATAGATGTGTTGGACTGCAACGGTATGCGAGGGAAGGGCCATGAGAGGTGACGAGGCAGGTTAATGATAATAACTATTATTAACTGCCGTGACGCTTTCTCACAATAGGCGTTCCATCAACCCGTTTCACAAATGCAAATGAACTGTTTCCTGCCTGACCGAGGATTTTCGGAGGCATCTGCCTGCCTGAAACTTATCGGGATCCGGATTTTCTGTGGATTAAGCCCTGTGAATAACCGCCCCTGTGCCCAGTTGATAACCAGGCTTGAAACCTGAGTAAAAACCCCTCTGTGGATAACCATCCGTTTAATCCACAGGCTTAAAGCACTTATCCAAGGGCCTCATTGGCACCTAACCACAGACTTTTGAATCTCTGTACATAACGTAAATAAAGGCCTTTAGAGATCTATCCACAGAAACATGCCTCAGTAGAAATAAACATAAAAACAAAGATTTAATAAATTTCTCTCTTTTAATTTCTATTGTTCGTGATTCATCCACAGCTGGTTAAATTTTGTGCAAAGGGTTCTTTAGGAAGGGCGAAGTCCCTATACTTGCCGACTCGTTCGAAAACCTGATCTCGAACGCTCATTCCTAATTACCTACAGAAGCAGGCACGAGGTGCGTGGTGGATTTCCCTTCCCGTTTTGAAGTGATCGTCATCGGCGGCGGTCATGCCGGTACCGAGGCAGCACTGGCGTCAGCACGTATGGGGGCAAAAACCCTGTTGCTGACGCATAACGTGGAAACCCTCGGCGCCATGAGCTGCAATCCCGCAATTGGCGGGATTGGCAAAAGCCACCTGGTCAAGGAAATCGATGCCCTCGGCGGCGCGATGGCCATGGCCACCGATAAGGGTGGTATTCAATTTCGCGTACTGAACAGTCGCAAAGGCCCGGCCGTACGAGCCACACGTGCTCAAGCCGACCGCATCCTGTACAAGGCCGCTGTCCGCGAAACCCTGGAAAACCAGCCGAACCTGTGGATATTTCAACAGGCAGCCGATGACCTGATCGTCGAACAAGACCAGGTACGCGGTGTTGTCACGCAAATGGGCCTGCGTTTCTTCGCAGAATCCGTGGTGTTGACCACCGGTACCTTCCTCGGCGGACTTATCCACATCGGTATGCAGAACTATTCCGGTGGCCGCGCCGGTGATCCACCGTCAATCGCCTTGGCTCAGCGCCTTCGCGAACTGCCACTGCGTGTTGGTCGCCTGAAAACCGGCACGCCGCCGCGAATTGATGGCCGGTCTGTGGATTTCTCGGTGATGACCGAGCAAGCCGGCGATACACCGATCCCGGTGATGTCGTTCATGGGCTCCAAGGAACAGCATCCAAAGCAGGTCAGTTGCTGGATTACCCATACCAACGCCCGCACCCACGAAATCATTGCTGCGAACCTCGACCGTTCGCCGATGTATTCCGGGGTGATCGAAGGTATTGGCCCGCGCTACTGCCCGTCGATCGAAGACAAGATCCACCGCTTTGCCGACAAGGAAAGCCACCAGGTCTTTATCGAACCGGAAGGTCTGTCTACCCACGAGCTGTACCCGAACGGGATTTCAACTTCCTTGCCGTTCGACGTGCAAATCCAGATCGTGCAGTCGATTCGCGGTATGGAAAATGCGCACATCGTGCGTCCTGGCTACGCCATCGAGTACGACTACTTCGACCCGCGTGACCTGAAATACAGCCTGGAAACCAAGGTCATCGGCGGTTTGTTCTTTGCAGGGCAAATCAACGGCACCACCGGTTACGAAGAAGCCGGCGCCCAGGGGTTGCTGGCCGGAACCAACGCGGCACTGCGTGCTCAGGGCAAAGACAGCTGGTGCCCGCGTCGCGATGAGGCGTACATCGGTGTGTTGGTCGACGACCTGATCACCCTCGGAACCCAGGAACCGTACCGGATGTTTACGTCCCGGGCCGAATACCGCCTGATCCTGCGGGAAGACAACGCCGACCTGCGCTTGACCGAAAAAGGTCGCGAATTGGGCCTGGTCGACGACGTGCGTTGGGCGGCCTTCTGCAAAAAACGCGAAAATATCGAGCTGGAAGAGCAACGTCTGAAAAGTACTTGGGTTCGCCCGGGCACCGAGCAAGGCGACGCGATTGCCGAAAAATTCGGCACGCCGCTGACTCACGAATACAACTTGCTGAACCTGCTGTCCCGGCCGGAAATCGACTACGCTGGTCTGATCTCGGTCACCGGCGGTGGCGCAGAAGATCCACAGGTTGCCGAGCAGGTCGAAATCAAGACCAAATACGCCGGTTACATTGACCGTCAGCAGGATGAGATCGCTCGTCTGCGGGCCAGCGAAGACACCAAGCTGCCTGTGGATATCGATTACACAAACATTTCCGGGCTGTCGAAAGAGATCCAAGGCAAGCTGGGGATAACTCGACCTGAGACCCTGGGCCAGGCGTCCCGTATCCCGGGCGTCACGCCGGCAGCCATCTCGCTGTTGATGATTCATTTGAAAAAACGCGGCGCGGGCCGTCAGTTGGAGCAAAGCGCTTGAGTTCGTTGGTCACCTCGCAACACGCCGAAGAGTTATCCACAGGTGCTCGCCAGCTTGGCGTCAACCTGACCGAAGCCCAGCACGAGTTGCTGCTGGGTTATCTGGCCCTGTTGATCAAATGGAACAAGGCTTACAACCTCACTGCGGTGCGTGACCCGGACGAAATGGTCTCCCGCCATCTGCTCGACAGTCTCAGTGTGATGCCGTTTATCGAAAACGGCCGCTGGCTCGACGTTGGCAGCGGCGGCGGCATGCCCGGCATCCCGCTGGCGATCCTGTTTCCGGAGTCGCAAGTGACCTGCCTGGACAGCAACGGCAAGAAAACCCGCTTCCTGACCCAGGTCAAACTCGAACTCAAGCTGGATAACCTGCAAGTTATCCACAGTCGCGTCGAAGCCTTTACGCCTGAGCAGCCTTTCAACGGAATTGTTTCCCGGGCGTTCAGCAGCATGGAGAACTTCAGCAACTGGACCCGCCACCTCGGCGACCGCGATACCCGTTGGCTGGCAATGAAGGGCGTTCATCCAAGCGACGAGCTGTTAGCATTGCCGGCAGACTTCCACCTCGATAGCGAACACGCCTTGGCCGTACCCGGTTGCCAAGGCCAACGCCATCTGCTGATACTGCGCCGCACGGCATGATTGGGAACACAAGCAAGAATGGCTAAGGTATTCGCGATAGCGAACCAGAAAGGTGGCGTGGGCAAAACCACCACCTGCATCAACCTCGCAGCATCCCTGGTCGCTACCAAGCGTCGGGTGCTGTTGATCGATCTCGATCCACAGGGCAACGCCACCATGGGTAGCGGTGTGGATAAACACGGCCTGGAAAACTCGGTCTACGACTTGCTGATTGGCGAGTGCGACCTGGCCCAGGCCATGCACTTCTCCGAGCACGGCGGTTATCAACTGCTGCCGGCCAACCGCGATTTGACCGCGGCGGAAGTGGTGCTGCTGGAAATGCAGATGAAAGAAAGCCGTCTGCGCAGCGCTCTGGCGCCGATTCGCGAGAATTACGACTACATTTTGATCGACTGCCCGCCGTCGCTGTCGATGCTGACGTTGAACGCACTGGTTGCGGCCGACGGGGTGATTATCCCCATGCAGTGCGAGTACTTCGCGCTCGAAGGCTTGAGCGACCTTGTGGATAACATCAAGCGTATCGCCGAGTTGCTCAACCCGAACCTGCAAATCGAAGGCCTGTTGCGGACCATGTATGACCCGCGCCTGAGCCTGATGAACGATGTGTCGGCACAGCTCAAGGAACACTTCGGCGATCAGCTCTACGACACCGTGATTCCACGCAACATCCGCCTGGCCGAAGCGCCAAGCTATGGCATGCCCGCGCTGGCGTACGACAAGTCTTCCCGCGGCGCCATTGCCTATCTGGCGCTGGCCGGCGAGATGGTTCGCCGTCAACGCCGCAATTCACGCACCGCTGCAGCCCAGCCAACTTAAGGAATCCCCATGGCCGTCAAGAAACGAGGTCTCGGACGTGGACTGGATGCACTGCTGAGTGGTCCGACTGT
The DNA here is from genome assembly GCF_013385345.1 of Pseudomonas sp. I8001. Taxonomy (NCBI): domain Bacteria; kingdom Pseudomonadati; phylum Pseudomonadota; class Gammaproteobacteria; order Pseudomonadales; family Pseudomonadaceae; genus Pseudomonas; species Pseudomonas sp. I8001. The sequence continues at coordinate 641,609 of NZ_JACAQC010000007.1, read as the reverse complement.
CACGACCCTTGAAGAACAGGCAGTGCAGGCCGACGAGCGCGAGCTGCAGCACCTGCCGCTGGACCTGATCCAGCGCGGCAAATACCAGCCGCGCCGGGACATGGACCCGCAGGCGCTGGAGGAATTGGCGAATTCGATCAAGGCCCAGGGCGTGATGCAGCCGATCGTGGTGCGCCCGATTGGTGCAGGCCGCTTTGAAATCATCGCCGGCGAGCGCCGCTGGCGCGCCAGCCAGCAGGCCGGCAAGGAAACCATTCCGGCAATGGTGCGCGATGTGCCGGATGAAACCGCCATCGCCATGGCGTTGATCGAGAACATCCAGCGTGAAGACCTCAATCCGATCGAGGAAGCGATCGCCCTGCAGCGTTTGCAGCAGGAATTCAAACTGACTCAGCAGGAAGTCGCGGATGCGGTGGGCAAGTCCCGGGTTACCGTGTCCAACCTGTTGCGCCTGATCGCGCTGCCGGAAGTCATCAAAACCATGCTTTCCCATGGCGACCTGGAAATGGGTCATGCCCGTGCTTTGCTCGGTTTGCCGGAAAATCAACAGGTTGAGGGGGCGCGACACGTTGTCGCACGAGGCCTCACCGTTCGTCAGACCGAGGCCCTGGTTCGCCAGTGGCTCAGTGGCAAACCTGCACCGGTCGAAACCGCCAAACCTGATCCGGATATTGCACGCCTGGAGCAGCGCCTGGCCGAACGCCTAGGCTCTGCGGTGCAAATTCGTCATGGCAAGAAAGGCAAAGGGCAATTGGTCATCGGATATAACTCATTGGATGAGCTTCAGGGCGTCCTTGCCCACATCCGCTGAAACAATTGCTTCTGTAGCGCGCAGTCGGAAATCACTACCCGGCAGTTGAATAGGGGCAGAACCGCCCCTATACTCTGCGCGCATTTTGTCGGCACAAATTATGCCAAGTTATTGATTTCCGGCAGCCGACCATTGAGGAGCAAGAGTGATGGAAACCCGCACGCCAAACACGTTGCCGTTCCATCGCTTGGCCGTTTTCCCGGTTTTAGTGGCTCAATTTGTCATTTTACTGATCGCCTCTTTGGCGCTCTGGTATTGGTATGGAGTCGTAGCCGGATACTCGGGACTCTGCGGAGGCCTGATAGCCTTGCTGCCCAATATGTATTTTGCTCACAGGGCCTTTCGGTTTTCCGGCGCCCGAGCAGCCCAGGCTATCGTCCGGTCTTTTTATGCCGGCGAGGCGGGGAAATTGATTTTGACGGCAGTGCTGTTTGCACTGACCTTTGCAGGTGTGAAGCCATTGGCGCCGCTGGCTGTATTCGGCGTCTTCGTGTTGACCCAACTGGTCAGCTGGTTCGCTCCCCTGCTAATGAAAACAAGACTTTCGAAACCTTAGGGCGTTTGAGGCAACCATGGCAGAAACAACCGCTTCGGGCTATATCCAGCACCACTTGCAGAACCTGACCTTCGGTCAGCTTCCCAACGGCGGCTGGGGCTTTGCCCACTCCGCAGCAGAAGCCAAAGAAATGGGCTTCTGGGCATTCCACCTGGATACTCTGGGCTGGTCTGTCGCATTGGGTCTGATCTTCGTCCTGATTTTCCGCATGGCGGCAAAGAAGGCGACTTCCGGTCAGCCAGGTGCTTTGCAGAACTTCGTTGAAGTATTGGTCGAATTCGTCGATGGCAGCGTGCGGGACAGCTTCCATGGTCGTAGCGCGGTGATTGCACCGTTGGCACTGACCATCTTCGTCTGGGTGTTCCTGATGAACGCCGTCGACCTGATCCCGGTCGACTGGATTCCTCAGCTGGCCATCCTGATCTCCGGCGATCACCACATTCCATTCCGTGCGGTTTCGACCACGGACCCTAACGCCACCCTGGGCATGGCCCTGTCGGTGTTCGCGTTGATCATTTTCTACAGCATCAAGATCAAGGGCATCGGCGGCTTCATCGGCGAACTGACCCTGCACCCGTTCGGCAGCAAGAACATCTTCGTTCAAGCGCTGCTGATCCCGGTGAACTTCCTGCTGGAGTTCGTGACCCTGGTCGCCAAGCCGATTTCCCTGGCCCTGCGACTGTTCGGCAACATGTATGCCGGCGAGCTGGTGTTCATTCTGATCGCTGTGATGTTCGGCAGTGGTCTGCTCTGGCTTAGCGGCCTGGGCATTGTTCTGCAGTGGGCGTGGGCTGTGTTCCACATCCTGATCATCACCCTGCAGGCGTTTATCTTCATGATGCTGACCATCGTCTACCTGTCGATGGCGCACGAAGAGAACCATTAAGACCAGTCTCGACTAGTCTGATGTCCCTCCCGGTCAAACGGGAGGGTAGCCCTGAAGGGCTATGAAACGATTTGTTTTACCGCTTTAAAATCTAAAAAACCTAAACCATACGACGTAAAAGTCGGGAGGAAAGATGGAAACTGTAGTTGGTCTAACCGCTATCGCTGTTGCACTGTTGATCGGCCTGGGCGCCCTGGGTACTGCCATTGGTTTCGGCCTGCTGGGCGGCAAGTTCCTGGAAGGCGCAGCGCGTCAGCCAGAAATGGTTCCAATGCTGCAAGTTAAAATGTTCATCGTCGCCGGCCTGCTCGACGCCGTGACCATGATCGGTGTTGGTATCGCTCTGTTCTTCACCTTCGCGAACCCCTTCGTTGGTCAACTCGCCGGTTAATCACTCGTTTTTTCGAGTGATTGGTGTGTTGTGCAACGAACGAGCGAGGTATTGGCGTGAACATTAATGCAACCATTATTGGTCAGTCCTTAGCGTTCTTGATTTTTGTAGTTTTCTGCATGAAGTTCGTATGGCCTCCGGTCATCGCGGCTTTGCACGAACGTCAGAAGAAGATCGCAGACGGACTGGACGCTGCCGCACGAGCAGCTCGCGACCTGGAGTTGGCCCAAGATAAAGCGGGTCAACAACTGCGCGAAGCGAAAGCTCAGGCAGCTGAAATCATTGAGCAAGCCAAGAAACGCGGTAACCAGATCGTTGAAGAGGCTGTTGAAAAAGCCCGTATCGACGCTGACCGTGTGAAGGTTCAGGCTCAAGCCGAGATCGAGCAGGAACTGAACGGTGTCAAAGATGCGCTGCGTGCCCAACTGGGTGCTCTGGCCGTCGGCGGTGCTGAGAAGATCCTGGGTGCCACAATCGATCAAAACGCGCACGCGGAGCTGGTAAACAAACTGGCTGCTGAAATTTAAGCGAGGGCGATCATGGCAGAATTGACCACGTTGGCCCGACCTTACGCTAAGGCAGCCTTCGAGCACGCCCAGGCCCACCAGCAGCTGGCCTCTTGGTCAGCCATGCTCGGCCTGGCTGCAGCAGTGTCGCAAGACGACACCATGCAGCGCGTGCTCAAGGCCCCGCGACTGACGAGCGCAGACAAGGCCGCCACGTTTATTGACGTGTGCGGCGACAAGTTTGATGTAAAAGTGCAGAACTTCATCCACGTCGTTGCCGAAAACGACCGTCTCCCGCTTCTGCCGGAGATCGCCGCTCTGTTTGACCTGTACAAGGCCGAACAAGAGAAATCGGTAGATGTTGAAGTGACCAGTGCTTTTGCATTGAACCAAGAACAGCAAGACAAACTCGCCAAGGTTCTCAGTGCACGACTCGACCGGGAAGTGCGCCTGCAAGTTGCGGAGGATGCCACCCTGATTGGTGGTGTCATCATTCGCGCCGGCGACCTGGTTATCGATGGCTCGATTCGCGGCAAACTCGCGAATCTTGCCGAAGCATTGAAATCTTGAGTTTGAAGGGGCAGCAGAGCAATGCAGCAACTCAATCCTTCCGAAATAAGTGAAATTATCAAGGGCCGCATCGACAAGCTCGATGTGACCTCCCAAGCCCGTAACGAAGGCACTGTCGTCAGCGTATCTGACGGCATCGTGCGGATTCACGGTCTGGCCGACGTAATGTACGGCGAGATGATCGAGTTTCCGGGCGGCGTCTACGGTATGGCCCTCAACCTGGAGCAAGACTCTGTAGGTGCCGTTGTATTGGGCTCCTACCAGACTCTGGCCGAAGGCATGAGCGCCAAGTGCACAGGCCGCATCCTGGAAGTTCCGGTTGGTAAGGAACTGCTGGGTCGCGTTGTCGACGCACTGGGTAACCCAGTTGACGGCAAAGGTCCGCTGAACAACACCGAGACCGATGCGGTCGAGAAAGTTGCTCCAGGCGTGATCTGGCGTAAGTCGGTAGACCAGCCTGTACAGACTGGCTACAAGGCTGTCGATGCCATGATTCCTGTCGGCCGTGGCCAGCGTGAGCTGATCATCGGTGACCGTCAGATCGGTAAAACCGCTCTGGCGATCGACGCGATCATCAACCAGAAAGACAGCGGGATTTTCTGCGTCTACGTAGCCATCGGTCAGAAACAATCGACCATCGCCAACGTGGTTCGCAAGCTGGAAGAAAACGGCGCCCTGGCTAACACCATCGTCGTGGCTGCCAGTGCTTCGGAATCCGCTGCACTTCAGTTCCTGGCACCGTACTCCGGTTGCACCATGGGCGAATACTTCCGCGACCGCGGTGAAGACGCGCTGATCGTTTATGACGATCTGTCCAAGCAAGCAGTGGCTTACCGCCAGATTTCCCTGCTGCTGCGCCGTCCACCAGGCCGTGAAGCTTACCCAGGCGACGTGTTCTATCTCCACTCCCGTCTGCTGGAGCGCGCATCCCGCGTTTCGGAAGAATACGTAGAGAAGTTCACCAACGGCGCAGTGACCGGGAAAACCGGTTCCCTGACCGCACTGCCGATCATCGAAACCCAGGCTGGCGACGTTTCCGCGTTCGTTCCGACCAACGTGATTTCCATCACCGACGGTCAGATCTTCCTGGAATCGGCCATGTTCAACTCCGGGATCCGTCCTGCAGTGAACGCCGGTGTTTCGGTATCCCGTGTGGGTGGTGCCGCTCAGACCAAGATCATCAAGAAGCTCTCCGGTGGTATCCGTACCGCTCTGGCTCAGTACCGTGAACTGGCGGCATTCGCTCAGTTCGCTTCTGACCTGGACGAAGCGACCCGTAAGCAACTTGAGCATGGTCAGCGCGTTACCGAGCTGATGAAGCAGAAGCAATACGCACCAATGTCGATCGCTGACATGGCGCTGTCGCTGTATGCCGCTGAGCGTGGGTTCCTGACCGACGTTGAAATCACCAAGGTCGGCAGCTTCGAACAAGCGCTGATTGCTTACTTCAACCGCGATCACGCCGAATTGATGGCGAAGATCAACGTGAAGGGTGACTTCAATGACGACATCGACGCTGGCATCAAAGCCGGTATCGAGAAGTTCAAGGCCACCCAAACCTGGTAAGCCGCAGCGGGGGCCGCGAGGCTCCCGCTTGCTAACCTGATAGGTGTTACATGGCAGGCGCAAAAGAGATTCGCAGTAAGATTGCGAGCATCAAAAGCACGCAAAAGATCACCAGCGCCATGGAAAAAGTGGCGGTCAGCAAAATGCGCAAGGCACAAATGCGCATGGCTGCTAGCCGTCCCTACGCGGAGCGTATCCGCCAGGTTATTGGTCATCTGGCCAACGCCAACCCGGAATATCGCCACCCGTTCATGATCGATCGCGAAGTAAAGCGCGTCGGTTATGTCGTGGTGAGCAGTGACCGTGGTTTGTGCGGTGGTTTGAATACCAACCTGTTCAAGGCCCTGGTCAAGGACATGGCGGTAAACCGCGAAAAAGGCGTCGAGATCGATCTGTGTGTGGTCGGTAGCAAGGGTGCGGCCTTTTTCCGCAACTTCGGCGGTAACGTCGTTGCAGCTATCAGCCACCTGGGTGAAGAACCGTCGATCAATGATTTGATCGGCAGCGTCAAAGTGATGCTGGATGCATACCTGGAAGGCCGGATTGACCGCCTCTCCGTGGTATCCAACAAGTTCATCAACACCATGACGCAACAGCCTACCGTGGAGCAGTTGATTCCATTGGTGGCCGCCCCGGAACAAGAACTCAAGCACCACTGGGACTACCTCTACGAACCAGACGCCAAAGAGCTGCTTGACGGCTTGATGGTGCGCTACGTGGAGTCGCAGGTGTACCAGGCGGTGGTCGAGAACAACGCGGCTGAACAAGCTGCGCGGATGATCGCGATGAAGAACGCTACCGACAACGCCGGTGATTTGATCAGCGATTTGCAGCTGATCTACAACAAGGCGCGTCAGGCTGCGATCACCCAAGAGATCTCGGAAATCGTCGGCGGCGCTGCCGCGGTTTAACGGTTCAAATATTCAGAGGATCCAGCTATGAGTAGCGGACGTATCGTTCAAATCATCGGCGCCGTTATCGACGTGGAATTCCCACGCGACAGCGTACCGAGCATCTACAACGCTTTGAAAGTCAAAAGCGATGCAGGCACCACCCTGGAAGTTCAGCAGCAGCTGGGCGACGGCGTGGTTCGTACCATTGCAATGGGTTCCACCGAAGGCTTGAAGCGCGGTCTGGAAGTCACTGACTCTGGCGCAGCCATCTCCGTACCGGTCGGTAAAGCGACCCTGGGCCGGATCATGGACGTCCTCGGTAACCCGATCGACGAAGCCGGTCCAATCGACACCGAAGAGCGCTGGGGCATTCACCGTCCTGCGCCTTCCTTCGCGGAACAAGCGGGCGGCAACGACCTGCTGGAAACCGGCATCAAGGTTATCGACCTGGTTTGCCCGTTCGCCAAGGGCGGTAAAGTCGGTCTGTTCGGTGGTGCCGGTGTAGGCAAAACCGTAAACATGATGGAACTGATCCGTAACATCGCCATCGAGCACAGCGGTTATTCCGTGTTCGCCGGTGTGGGTGAGCGTACTCGTGAGGGTAACGACTTCTACCACGAGATGAAGGATTCCAACGTTCTGGACAAAGTGGCACTGGTTTACGGTCAGATGAACGAGCCGCCGGGTAACCGTCTGCGCGTAGCACTGACCGGCCTGACCATGGCCGAGAAGTTCCGTGATGAAGGTAACGACGTTCTGCTGTTCGTCGACAACATCTATCGTTACACCCTGGCCGGTACTGAAGTATCCGCACTGCTGGGCCGTATGCCTTCCGCAGTAGGTTACCAGCCGACCCTGGCCGAAGAGATGGGTACTCTGCAAGAGCGTATCACTTCGACCAAAAACGGTTCGATCACCTCGATCCAAGCGGTATACGTACCTGCGGATGACTTGACTGACCCGTCGCCAGCGACCACGTTCGCCCACTTGGACGCCACCGTCGTACTGTCCCGTGACATCGCCTCCCTGGGTATCTACCCAGCGGTCGATCCACTGGACTCGACTTCGCGCCAGCTGGACCCGAACGTCATCGGCCAGGAACACTACGACACCGCTCGCGGCGTCCAGTACGTTCTGCAGCGTTACAAAGAACTGAAGGACATCATTGCGATCCTGGGTATGGACGAGCTGTCGGAAACCGACAAGCAGTTGGTATCCCGCGCTCGTAAGATCCAGCGCTTCTTGTCGCAGCCGTTCTTCGTGGCTGAAGTCTTCACCGGTGCCTCGGGTAAATACGTTTCCCTGAAAGACACCATTGCTGGCTTCAAAGGCATCCTCAACGGTGACTACGACCACCTGCCAGAACAAGCGTTCTACATGGTCGGCGGCATCGAAGAAGCGATCGAGAAAGCCAAGAAACTGTAATTCCGGCGCCCGGTAACGGGCGCTAATCAGGTTGAGGCAAGCAGATGGCTATGACATTCCATTGCGATATCGTCAGCGCGGAAGGGGAAATCTTCTCCGGTCAGATCGAGAGTGTGATTGCACACGGCGAACTGGGCGACCTGGGTATTAACTTTGGCCACGCGCCATTGATTACATCCTTGAAGCCTGGTCCGATCACTCTGACCAAGCTGGGCGGGGAACGGGAGGTGTTTTACATCTCCGGTGGTTTCCTCGAGGTTCAGCCGAACATGGTCAAGGTACTTGCCGACACCGTGCAACGTGCTGCCGACCTGGATGAAGCCTCCGCTCAGGAAGCCGTCAAGGCTGCCGAGAAGGCCCTGAACGAAAAAGGCGCAGATTTCGACTACGGTTCTGCTGCTGCACGTCTGGCCGAGGCCGCAGCTCAGCTGCGCACCGTCCAGCAGATCCGCAAGAAGTTTGGCGGCTAAGCCGTCAAGCCTCATGCGTGATTGATTAAAAAGGGTAGCCTCGGCTACCCTTTTTCTTTTTTTGCAAAACACTTCTTTGGTCTGAAGTCTGACCGCCCAGGATTGGTAGCCATTCATGTCTCTCGAAATCGTAATTCTTGCCGCAGGCCAGGGCACCCGTATGCGTTCGGCCCTGCCCAAGGTGCTGCACCCGGTTGCCGGCAACTCCATGCTTGGCCATGTTATCCACAGCGCCCGGCAGCTGGATCCACAGCGCATTCATGTGGTGATCGGCCACGGTGCCGATGTGGTGCGTGAGCGGCTGGCGGCGGATGACCTGAATTTCGTATTGCAGGACAAGCAATTGGGTACCGGCCATGCCACCGCGCAGGCCGTGCCGTTCATCAAGGCCGACACCGTGCTGATCCTCTACGGTGACGTGCCGCTGATCGAAGTGGAAACCTTGCAGCGCCTGCTCAAGCACGTGGTGCCAGGCCAGATGGGCTTGCTCACTGTCGAGTTGGACGACCCGACCGGCTACGGTCGCATCGTGCGCAACGCTGACGGCAAGGTCGCCGCCATCGTCGAGCATAAAGACGCCAGCGAAGCCCAGCGCGCCATCACTGAAGGCAACACCGGCATCCTCGCTGTGCCGGCTGACCGCCTGGCTGACTGGATGAGCCGCTTGTCCAACAACAACGCCCAGGGCGAGTACTACCTGACCGACGTCATCGAGATGGCCGTCAGCGATGGCCTGGTGGTAGCCACCGAACAGCCCCACGACCCGATGGAAGTGCAGGGCGCCAACGACCGCAAGCAACTGGCGGAGCTGGAGCGTCACTACCAACTGCGTGAAGGCCGCCGCCTGATGGCGCTGGGCGTGACGCTGCGTGATCCGGCACGTTTCGATGTGCGGGGTGACGTCACCGTTGGCCGCGACGTGCTGATCGATATCAACGTGATCCTCGAAGGCCGCGTGGTCATCGAAGACGACGTGGTGATCGGGCCGAACTGCGTGATCAAGGACAGCACCCTGCGCAAGGGTGTGGTGATCAAGGCCAACAGCCATATCGACGGTGCGGTGATGGGCGAGGGCAGCGATGCCGGTCCGTTCGCGCGTTTGCGTCCGGGCAGCGTGCTGGGCGCCCGCGCCCATGTGGGTAACTTTGTCGAACTGAAAAACGCCCGGATGGGTGACGACGCCAAGGCCGGCCATCTGGCTTACCTCGGCGATGCAGTGATCGGTGCCCGCAGCAATATCGGCGCAGGCGCCATCACCTGCAATTACGACGGCGCCAACAAGTACCAGACGACCATTGGCGAAGACGTGTTTATCGGCTCCAACAACTCGCTGATCGCCCCCGTCACTATCGGTGATGGTTCAAACACCGCCGCAGGTTCCACCATCAACCAGGATGTGGATAAGTCCCAGTTGGCCGTGGCCCGCGCCCGCCAGCGCAACATCGACGGCTGGAAACGCCCGGTCAAAATCAAAAAGACCTGAGTTATCCACAACCCTGAAACACTGCGGTACTCATGTGGGAGCGGGCTTGCTCGCTCCCACATTTTTATCTGTGTTGATTCAAAAAACTCCGCCGCACGCTTGACCATTTTGAATGAATAGGTTTTGATTGCCTTCGTTATCTTTCGAAACGAAACTTATCATCACCATGTCGAAACGAAATACACCCCAACGTCGCCACAACATCCTTGCCATGCTCACCGAGCAAGGTGAAGTCAGCGTGGACGAATTGGCCAAGCGTTTCGAAACCTCGGAAGTCACCATCCGCAAGGACCTGGCGGCCCTCGAAAGTAACGGTCTGTTGCTGCGTCGCTACGGTGGCGCCATCACCATGCCTCAGGAACTGGTCGGTGATCCGGCACAGCCCATTTCGGCCTACAAGCGCGCCATCGCCCGTGCGGCCGTCCGGCGTTTGCGGGAACACGCGCGCATCATCATCGACAGCGGCAGCACCACCGCCGCCATGATCCCCGAACTGGGGCACCAGCCCGGCCTGGTGGTGATGACCAACTCCCTGCACGTGGCCAGCGCCTTGAGCGACCTGGAACACGAGCCGGTATTGTTGATGACCGGCGGCACCTGGGACCCGCATTCGGACTCGTTCCAGGGCCAGGTCGCCGAACAGGTACTGCGTTCCTACGATTTCGACCAGCTCTTTATTGGTGCCGATGGCATCGACCTGGAGCGCGGCACCACCACCTTCAACGAATTACTGGGGCTGAGCCGCGTCATGGCCGAAGTCGCCCGCGAAGTGGTGGTGATGGTCGAGTCCGACAAGATTGGCCGCAAGATCCCCAACCTGGAACTGCCCTGGAGCAGCGTCCATACCCTTATTACCGATGATCGCCTGCCACTTGAGGCCCGCGACCAGATTCAAGCCCGCGGCATCACGCTGATTTGCGCGGCAGTCATCTAGGAGAGAAACCATGTGTGGAATTGTTGGCGCAGTCGCTGAACGAAACGTCACTGCCATTTTGCTCGAAGGCCTCAAACGCCTGGAATACCGTGGCTACGACAGCGCCGGTGTGGCGCTCTTTACCAACGCCGGCAAGCTTGAGCGCATGCGTCGCCCGGGCAAGGTCAGCGAACTCGAACAAGCGTTGGCCGGTGAGCCGCTGGTAGGCCGCCTGGGTATCGCCCACACCCGTTGGGCCACCCACGGCGCGCCGTGCGAACGCAACGCCCACCCGCACTTCTCCGGTGACCTGGCGGTTGTGCACAACGGCATCATCGAAAACCACGAAGTGCTGCGTGAACAGCTCAAAGGCCAGGGTTATGTCTTCACCTCGGACACCGACACCGAAGTCATCGCCCACCTGCTGAACCACAAGCTCAAGGACATCGGCGACCTGACCAATGCCCTCAAGGCCACCGTCAAGGAACTGCATGGCGCCTATGGCCTGGCCGTGATCAGCGCCAGCCAGCCTGACCGCCTGGTCGCCGCCCGCAGCGGCAGCCCATTGGTGATCGGCCTGGGCCTGGGCGAGAACTTCCTCGCCTCCGACCAACTGGCCCTGCGTCAGGTGACTGACCGCTTCATGTACCTGGAAGAAGGCGACATCGCCGAAATCCGCCGTGAAAGCGTGCAGATCTGGGACGTTGACGGCCAGTCCGTGGAACGTGAGGCCGTGCAGTATCGTGACGGCGCCGAAGCCGCCGACAAGGGCGAGTTCCGCCACTTCATGCTCAAGGAAATCCACGAGCAACCGGCCGTGGTGCAACGCACCCTGGAAGGTCGCCTGAGCCAGAACCAGGTATTGGTGCAAGCCTTCGGCCCGCAAGCTGCTGAGCTGTTCGCCAAAGTGCGCAACGTGCAAATCGTCGCCTGCGGCACCAGCTACCACGCCGGCATGGTCGCCCGTTACTGGCTGGAAGAACTGGCCGGCATCCCGTGCCAGGTCGAAGTTGCCAGCGAATTCCGCTACCGCAAGGTGGTGGTGCAGCCCGACACTCTGTTCGTGACCATCTCCCAGTCCGGTGAAACCGCCGACACCCTGGCCGCCCTGCGCAACGCCAAGGAACTGGGCTTCCTCGGCAGCCTGGCGATCTGCAACGTCGGCATCAGCTCGCTGGTGCGCGAGTCCGACCTGACCCTGCTGACCCAGGCCGGTCGTGAAATCGGCGTGGCATCCACCAAGGCCTTCACCACCCAGTTGGTCGGCCTGTTGTTGCTGACCCTGTCCCTGGGCCAGGTTCGCGGCACGCTGGGCGAAGGCGTTGAGGCACACCTGGTCGAAGAACTGCGCCGCCTGCCGGCCCGCCTGGGTGAAGCCCTGGCCATGGACAGCACTGTGGAGAAAGTCGCTGAGCTGTTCGCCGACAAACACCACACCCTGTTCCTCGGCCGTGGTGCGCAATACCCGGTGGCAATGGAAGGTTCGCTCAAACTCAAGGAAATCTCCTATATCCACGCCGAAGCCTACCCGGCCGGTGAGCTCAAGCACGGTCCGCTGGCCCTGGTGGATGACGACATGCCAGTCGTTACCGTCGCGCCGAACAACGAACTGCTGGAGAAGCTCAAGTCCAACCTGCAGGAAGTGCGCGCCCGTGGCGGGCAACTGATCGTGTTCGCCGACGAGAAGGCCGGCATGACCAATGGCGAAGGCACCCACGTCATCAACATGCCGCACATCCACGACACCCTGTCGCCGATCCTCTACACCATCCCGCTGCAGCTGCTGTCGTATTACGTGGCTGTGCTGAAGGGCACCGACGTTGACCAGCCGCGTAACCTGGCGAAGTCGGTGACGGTGGAATAAGCCGCACCCGAACCACCAAAACCCCCGTTCTTCGGGGGTTTTGCTTTTTCAGGCTACCGAGCATCGGGTCTTGCCGTTTCTGTGGACTAATTCCGGGAGTATTCCCCTGCTTTACCCCTAGAATGCGCCCTGTGGATAACTAGCCAGGGAATGCCGCCGCCATGAACATCGAACTGCTGATCGCCGGTATCGTCGTGCTGATCATTGTCGTCGGCCTGGTCGGCTGGCTGGTGGGGGTCTACAACGGCCTGGTGATGCGCCGCAACGATGTGGATAAAGCCTTCGCCAACATCGACGTGCTGCTCAAGCAGCGGGCAGACCAGATTCCCGACCTGATGCGCGTGGTGCAAACCGCCATGAACCATGAGAACGCGCTGTTCACCCGCCTCAGCGACGCCCGCACCGCGTACCTCAACGCCAGCAGCCTCACCGATAAAGTCGATGCCTCCAACCAACTCAATACGGCGCTCAAGTCGGTGATTGCAGTGGCCGAGAATATCCGACGCTGATCTCCGGCCCCAACATGGTCGAGTTGCAGCAGGCGATCTCGGCGGTGGAGGAACGCATCGCCGACCGTCGCGAGTTCTTCAATGAGTCGGTCAATCTCTACAACATCGCCATCGCGATTTTTCCTGATCTGTTCTTCGCCAAGATGCTCGGTTATCAGCGCATTCCGCTGCTGGCCATCAGCGCCGAAGAAACCCGCTACGACGGCGTGAAGCTTGAGGTGCCGGGGGCATGAAAACCACCCAGGCAGGGGTTGTCACAAAAAAACCAGCGTGGAAAACCCTGGTGGCACTGGCCTTTCTCGCCGGCTTTATTGGCCTGATGGTCTACGCCCCGACGATCCTGGTGGCGCTGTTTTTTCCTGTGTGCATCCTGATCGGACTGCTGGCCAGCTTCGGCCCCAATTTCTATCGCACCGAACAGCGCCTGGCCACCAGCCAGATACGCTCATTGGCCATGGGGCTGGTGGAGGTGAACGGCAAGGTGATCGTCGACTCGCCGCTGATCTCCCCGGTCCACGGCAAGCCTTGCGCGGGTTACGTGTGGGTCATCGAAGAAGGCACCAAAGACAAGGATGGCGATTGGAGCTGGAGCCAGGTCTCGGCCGAGGCTCGCTGCAATGACTTCCGCCTGCAGGACGCCACCGGTGAAGTGACAGTGATTGCCGAGGGTATCGACCTGTTCGGCAAGAAGCGCCCTGACGACCATGAATGGATCAGCAGCTCCCGCCGCCAAGGCGAACTGCTCCTCACCCAGGATATGCAGGTGATGCTGATTGGCGACGCCTGCGAGCGTGCGGGCAAGACGGTGATTGCCCAGGGCCGGCAACCTGACGCGGTCTTCGGCCTGGCCGAGACCAAGGAGGTGGAAAACCGCCGTGTGCTGGCGCCGCTGTGGCGCGCCGGTGGTTTCTACGCGGTGGTGGTGGGTTTGATCGGCGTCGGCATCATGGCCATGACGCCGGAACATTTTGCCCAACTGCATCTGCCGGGTCCCGCCACCTACCAGCAAATGGCAGAGCTGAATCCCGCCTATCGGTTTCTGGCCTGGTTGTACCGTGACAATGGCTTCGTGATTCCTTTCATGGCCGCGTTTGGCTTCTTGCTGACGATGTTTGTGGTGTTGCTCGCGCTGCGGCTCTTGCTGCCCACGGGCATGCGCCTGGCGGTAGGCCGCGTGCTGGGCGCCTGGATGGGCCTGGGCATGGTGATTGGCGGCGTAGTGACCTTGCTGCTGGTGGTGGCCCAGGTGGACACCATGAAGGTGTTCCTGGTGTGGATGATGATTCTGCTGGGCACCCTGGTGTTTTCGATCTTTGAGCAACGCATGCTAGGGGTGGCGTACAAGCATTTCGCAAAAGATGCCGGCACTGCCGGTTTAGGCGACGAGGACGCCTGATCAGGGTACAAACTCAACCTTCAAGCCTCGGCTGGCGCTGCGGCCCTGATCGTCAGTCACCCGCAACCGGTACTCCCCCGACTTACCCGGCCGCCAGTTCAGCGTGGTTTGCGGCGGGCCCTGGCCGATCAGGGTCTGGTCGGCGAACCAATACAGCGTCAGTGCATCACTGGCCGCGTTGGCGTTCAGCGGGATGCTTTCCTGGGGCTGGGACAGGCGCAGGTGGTAGCTGACCTGGGTCAGCGGCGAGCGAATCTGTGGCGCTTCGCTTTGATCGCCGACACGGTTGGGTTGGCAGCTTTTCTGCACATTGGGCGGCGTACGCCGGGGCAGCCCGGCGGCGCGGAACAGCCGCTGCACATCGCTGGGCCAGAACTCGAAGACTTCTTCACGGGTGTACTGCGGGTCGAACGGCGGGCACGCGGCCTTGCCGGTGCGGGTGTCGATCAGCACCGGGCGGTGCAGGTTGGACACCCGAATCGGTGACACGCCGGGGATGTACCAGGTCTTGCGGGTACGTGGGCACCAACGGTTGGGCAAGTCACCAGAGGCCGCGCAGACGTCAATGCGGATCAGCCCGGCGGGCGGCTTGTCGGGTTTGATCACCACATTGGGCAAGGCCAGCGGCAGGGCGTCGGCGATACGGAAGAACAACGGTGCCGCAGTTTTCGCACCGATAAACTCAGGATTCGGACGGCCATCGAAGTTGCCCACCCACACCACCAGCACGTACGGGCCTACGAGGCCGGCGCTCCATGCATCATGAAAACCCCAGGACGTGCCGGTCTTCCAGGCCGTACGCCAGTGGCGCCCCGGCAGCCCGTCCGGGCGCGGGTTGCGCCGCAGCATGTCGCGCACCATAAACGCGGCCTGCGGCGTGAGTAGCTGGGCGCCAGTGGTTTGCGGCTGTTCCTGCAAATAGCGCAGCGGCCGCAAATGCCCGTCACCAGCCAGCATCACATACAGCCGCGCCAGCTCCTCGGGCGTCATCTCGCCGCCGCCCAAGGCCAGCGCCAAGCCGTAATGGCTTTCGCCGCGCAGGCCCTTGATCCCGGCCCGTTGCAGCAATCCGTAGAGTGACGGCGAGCGGGTTTGGCTGGCCAGCCAGACAGCCGGAATATTGCGGCTGCGAATCAGCGCGTCACGGGCTGTCACCGGCCCGACAAAACTGCCGTCGAAATTTTCCGGCTGGAAGTAGCCGAAGTTACTCGGCATGTCCTTGAGGATGCTCATGGGGTGGATCACCCCTTGGTCCAGCGCCAGCCCATACAGGAATGGCTTGAGGGTGGAGCCCGGCGAGCGCCACGACAACACGCCGTTGACCTGGCCGTGGATGCTTGTGGATAAGTAGTCTGCCGAGCCCACCAGGGCTTTTACGCTCTGGTCGCGGCTGTCGATCAGGATCGCCGTGGCGTTTTCCACACCGCTGCTGCGGCGCTCGGCGATGAAGCCGGTGATCAGCCGTTCCAGCAATTGTTGCAGCGCCAGGCTGAGGGTGCTGTTCAACTCATTGCCGGTTTGCGAGGCCAGCAACTGTTCGCTCAGGTGCGGCGCGAGAAACGGGATCTGCTGGCGGTTGCGGGCTTCCAGCGGCAGGTCCAGCAAACTGTCGTTACGCGGGTCCTGTGGATAAGTTTCCCGCCAGTCGGCCATCAGCCGTTGCCGGGCGGTTTGCAGGGAAGGCCCAAAGCGCGCCCGACGACCCGGTTGCTGGGGAATCACGGCCAGCGCGAGGGCTTCAGACAAGGACAACTGCGCCGCTGACTTGCCAAAATAGATCCGGCTGGCCGCTTCGGCACCTTCGATATTGCCGCCCATGGGCGCCAGGTTGAGGTAGGCCTCAAGGATGTCGTGCTTGCTGTAACGCGCCTCCAGCCACAGTGCCAGGGCCATCTGCTGCAGCTTGCCGGGCACTTGGCGAGTATTGAGATCCCACAAGCGCCTGGCCAGTTGCATGCTCAGGGTCGAACCGCCCTGACGCTGGCCGCCGCTATAGGTGGCCATGGCCGCCCGCAATAACGCCGGGGGATTGACCCCGGGGTGCCAGTAGAAATTGCGGTCTTCCTTGAGCAGCAACGCCTCCACCAGTGACGGAGAAATCCGTTCCAGGGGTAGCCACAGGCGATATTGCCCGTCAGCCGCCAGGGTCATGCGCAGCAGCGAACCGTCATCGGCCAGCACCACCCGTGAGGAGGTGGCTGCCTGTTCCAGCGGCGCGTGGGGCCACAAGCGTAGCCCCGCCAGAATCAACGCCGCTGCCAGCAGCGGCGTCAGGCTTTTAAGGCTTGGTAATTTCAAGCTGGCCTACTTTGCCGCGTCCTTGCAGGGTGGTTTCGTACATGCCCTCGGCGTAGGCCGGTGGCGTATTGAAGGTACCGGCGTTGGTGGCGCGCACGCGGTACACGAAGGTGCCTACATCCCGCAGCGCGGTGCCGTACAACACCACTCGGTCATCACGCACGTCGACGTAGTCCGGCTGCCAGTTGCTCAAGTCGGTCTCGCCAATCGGCGCCTGCCAGGCGTCGGCTTCTTCGGTGTCTTCGCCGGTTTCAACGTACTCCGAATCGTCGCCTTCGCTTTCCTCGGTGCTGGCCGCTTCCGGCTCCGGCGGCAAGTTATACACAGGCTCGACGCCGCCCGGCAGCAGGTCGACCACCGCCACTTGTTGCACCTGATCACGGTCGGTGGCGCGCAAGCGCAGGCGCACCAGGAACTCATCGCCTACCGCGACCTTGCTGACTGGATTGCCTTTGAGGTCGAGGTATTCGTGGATGATTTCCAGGCCGCTGTTGATCGGCTTGAGGTTGGCGCCCTTGTCATAGCCCGCTTCGCTCAGCATGTAGAACGCCGCCGGGCCGTCGGATTTTTCCATCTGCAGTTTTTGCGTACCGGCAGGCACCGCCGCACGTGGCGGCTGGCCGGCCATCTGCAACAACTGTTGCTGCTTGTCGCTGAGCCATGCGGTGGCCTTGAGGGTCATGTCGCTTTGGGCGCGCTGGCCGTAATTGTCCAGGGCCCGCAGCAACAGTGCCGCCGACAGCGAGTTGTAGCGTTGCTCGTTGAGACGCTTGCCGAGTTTATCCAGCAGGCTTGTCGGCACATCGTCGAGCATTTCCGGGAAGTGCCGCGCGAGCAAATGCAGGTGCTCGGCGTCGTGTACCAGCGGGTCGTAATACAGGCCGTCGCTGTTCCATTTATCCGATAGGGAAAGCCACGGCACCTTGCGGAACAAGGTATCGGCCTGACGATCCTGCTTGAGCAGCTTGTAGCTGGCGGCCAGGTACGCCGCGCCAATGTCGTTCTGCCAGGTGTCCTTGAAGTAGCTTTCGTAGCGCTCGCGGATATCGCTCAAGGCGCCGCTCACCAGAATCCCCTGACGGCTCAGGAGGTAACTGGCGTAGGCGCGGTTGCGCAATTCCGACAGGCCTTCGCTCGGGCCGTTGGCCAGGTCGGTGAGGTACGCGTTGGAACGTTGCAGCAGGTCTTCCGGCACCGGCAGCCCGCGCTCCCTGGCTTCGATCAGGAAGTCGGTGGCGTACAGGCTGGCATACGGCGCCACGTCCGGGTTGGCCGCCCACAAGCCGAAACCGCCGGCCTGGTTCTGCCGTTGACGCAGCATGCGCACCGCACCGCTGAAGGCCTGCTCGGCCTCCGGCGCGTTACCACCCCAGATCAACGCCGGCATGGCCTTGGACACCAATTGCTCGGTGCAGGCGTAGCCATAGTCATCCAGGTAATGCTTGAGGCCGTTGGCCCATACCAGCGGCGAAGCGGCGACGCCCAACTGCACATCGCGCAACTGGCTGAACAGCTCGCGGGTCGGTTTCAGCTCTTTGCTGGCGCTGTCGAAACGGCCCAGGCTCAGGGCCACCCGATGCTCGCTCAAGGGTCGGATCGACGTGGTTTCCGCCACCTGGATACGCTTGCCATCCGGCAGCACCGCGACGAAGCGCAAGTCTGCCGAGCCGAGGGTTTCGCCTACCTTGATCTTGAACTCGGCGACACCCTCCTTGCGCGGTTGCAGGGCCAGGGTGCTGGCCTTGTCGCCTTGCACCTGCAGGCCATCGCTGGTCTGCACTTCAAACTTCACGTCCGCCGCCGCGTCCAGGTTGCTGAACACCCCGGCGCTGACGCTGAACACATCCCCCGGTGCGACAAAGGCCGGCACGTTCGGCGTGATCACCAGCGGCCCGCGCACTTCGGTGTTGGCCTCGCTGACGCCCACGCTGTCGCTGTCCACGGCCACCGCAAACAGGTGCAGCTTGCCATTGAAGCTGTCCGGAACCTGGTAGTGCAGCACGGTTTCACCGGCCGGCAAGTCCACCAGGCCAGACCACCAGGCCACAGGCGGCTGATGTTTACGCTTGAACGGGTTGAGGTGGTTGGCCAGGGCGCCTTCCGTATCGCCACCCGGCGCTGCCCCACTGAGCAGGCGGCTGAATTCCGGCAGGATCAGGTCAAGGATCTGACTGGTGCCGACCTCCAGTGCACGCTTCTGGAAGAAGAAGCCCAACGGGTCCGGCGTCTGGTAGCGCGCCACTTGCAGGATGCCTTCGTCCACCGCGTAGACCACTGCGCGACCAGGGCGGTCGGCGTTGACCTTGATATCCAGGGTCTGCCCCGGCTCGATCTTCGCCGGGCCTTCGACTTTCAGCGCCATGCGCCGCGCGTCGAGGTTGATGCTGAACGGCACTACGCCGTATGACAGCGGGCTCATGTAGACCTCGGACGAACCAATGTCCCGTACGAACTGCACGTTGACGTAGGCATTGCCCTCAAGCCCCGCAGGAACGCGGATGTGTTGCACGCTGTTGGTGCTGTCGGCCTTGAACCACTGCTGGGTGTAGACCTTGTCCCGCTCGATGGTGATCAACCCGGCGCCGGTGTACGGCGCGCGAATGCTGATGGCGATCTCATCACCGGTGGCGTAGCTGCGTTTATCCAGGCGCAGTTGCAGTTCGGCGTTGCGCTCCAGGGAGCGTGAGGTGTTGCCCCGGCCGGCGACGCTGTAGTCGATCTGGTTCAGCAGGTTGCCGTTGGCGTCCTTGAGTTGCAGGGTGAAATCGCCCGGGGTGCCGGTGTTCAGGGTTTGCTTGGCGCCGTCCTTGGTCATCACCAGCGGCGAGGCCGGCTGGCTGATGTTCTTGATGCGCGACTCGTATTTGTAGGTGCCGTTGGATTGCTTCACCAGCACCGAGACGTAGCGGTGCTCGACCACTTCACTGGTCAGGCCGTCGACTGCGACTGGCGTGAGGTCTGGCGCCACGGCCAGCCATTGCACTTCACGCGGAGCGTCCTTGGCGACGAAAGACAGCGAATCCTTGCTCTTCACACCCACCAGGTACGGCGCCGCCGACACCAGCAATGCGCTTTGTGCGGCGACGTTGCGACCGCCTTCGGCTTCGTACACCTGGGTCATCACTTGCAGGCGGTAGGTGCTGTTGGCGAAGCGTTGCAGGTTCAGGTCCAGCACCGCCTGGCCATTGTCGTCGACGGTGGTTTCGGCCAGGTCTTCGGAGCTGGCTTCTTCCAGCGAGTCATTCAGGCGGAAGCGGTAATCCGGGTAGCGATCAAAGGCCGCGAGCGTGGGGCTCAGGGACATTTTCGCCGTGACGCGACGACCCGCCGCCGGAGCGCCGAACAAGTGCATCGCGGTGACCTTGGCCACCACCTGGTCCGGCGGGATCCAGCCCGGCACCGGTGTATCGTGCAGGCTCAGGCTGACTTTCATCCGGTCCGGTTCAAAGTCGCGGACCTTGAAGCTGACGCTGCCCAGGTCGGTACGACGCTGCTTCTCACCGATCAGTTGCAGGGTCGCGGTGTAATCGCCGGATGGCGCTACTTCGCTGCTTGGGAAATCGAAGGTTTCAAAACCGCTGGCCGACAGTTTCAACGGCTGGCGAATCACCTCAAGGCCACGGGGGTCGGTGATCTGCAACTCAACCGGCAGGCCTTGCAGGGCGCCTTTCCAGTCGCCGCTGCGCACGATCATGCCCAGGTGCGCGGTCTCGCCGGGCCGGTACAGGCCGCGATCGGTAAACAGGTAGGCGCTGAGGCGATTGATCGCACCGTCCTCTTCCAGGCCGCCTACATCAAAGCGTGACAAATCCAGCTGTTGCGACTGACGGGCAATCGGCAGGAAGGATTGGTCATTGCCGCGACTGACCACATACATCAACGGCGTTTTCTCACGGCGCAATTCATCCAGCTTGGCGAAGTGCGCGTGACCTTCGGCGTCGGTATGGCCGCTGGCGACCGACAAACCGTTGCGGCCGATGA
This sequence comes from Pseudomonas sp. I8001, assembly GCF_013385345.1. Lineage (NCBI taxonomy): Bacteria > Pseudomonadati > Pseudomonadota > Gammaproteobacteria > Pseudomonadales > Pseudomonadaceae > Pseudomonas > Pseudomonas sp. I8001. The sequence goes on along the minus strand of NZ_JACAQC010000007.1, from coordinate 621,091 downwards.
TATCGACCTGGGCGTCGGACACCGGCGAGCCGTTGCCGATGGACTGCACGTACACATCGTGGCTGCCATCGCTGGAGCGCTTGGCGATGATGCCCAAGTCGGTGACCACGATGAAACGCAGGTCGCTGGTGGTGTTGCGCGAGTAGTCGAAGGTGCGATCAGCCGGATCGTCCTGCGGGCTCAGCTTGAGCACAAAAATCCCCCGGCGGCCGCCGTTGGCCGTCAGGTAGCTGCTCAGATCGACATTGTCGTAGACGGTTTTCGACGGGTCGCCAGCCGACAGCGGAATGTCCAGGCTCTGACGCTCCACCATCCGGTCGAAGTAGTCATTGGCAAAATTCGGTCGGGCAAAGCTGCCGCTGCTCTGGTCCACCAGGTGTTGCAACTGGTTGGGCAGCAGGCGCGCGATTTCCACATGGGCGCCGGGTACGCCACGGGCCATGAAGCCCAGGCGTTTTTCGCCGGTGAGGCTGAGCAGGGCGCCGTCGGACAGGAACTGCAGCGTGCGTGGATAAGCCGGCATGCTCACGAGAGAGGCTGTCGGATTTTTCGCCAGGTAGCCGCCGATGGCTTCCAGGTTGGCCGGCACCCGCACATACAGGGCGCGGCCCGGCGGGGCCTTGAACTTGAAGGCGTGCAGGGTATTCAGCGGTTCGACGCTCGGCACGTGGGTCAGCTTGACCTTGGTGCTGCTGGCCAGCAGTTTGTCGTCGATGTCTTGCAGGTTCCAGGGGCGGGTATCGTCCTCGGCTTTTTCCGGCAGCATCCAGGCCTGCACCTTGTTGGCGATGGTCTCGTCGGCCACGGCGCTGGAACTGCTGAACATCAACACCGGCTCGGGTTCGCCGCGCTCGTTGTCGACAAAGCTGACTTCGGCGCCGGTAAAGGTCAGGCGATAGCGGCCGGGCACGGTGACTTCGGCCACCAGCGGCGCCGAGCTGGGATTGCCGCCATCACGGGCCTTGAGGCCTTCATCGAGCTTGGCGCTGACCGGGGTGCTTTCCAGTGGGGTGGCCAGGGCGGCAGAGCGCACAAAGGCGTTGAGCTTGTGTTCGTCGAAGGTGATTTCCGGGCGATTGGGCAGTTGCGCATCGCGGTAGGCCAAGCCTTTGCCGAGGGCGACCGAGGCACGTTTGCGTACGCTGTCTTCGTCTACCGGGTGGGAAAAGTGGAAGGTCGCTACCAGCTGTTTCTGCGTCGGGTTGCTCGGGTCCTGGTACAGCTCGTTTTGCGTCAAGGTGGCGCGGAACGGCTGGGTGGAGAATTGGCTGGTGTATTGGCTGAGCAGTACGCCGTCGGCCAACAGGGTTTTCTTGGCCAGGTCGATGGTGTAGTGGGCGTCGACGGGCCAGTCTTTTTCCGGGGTGAACACCAGGCTGCGGTCATCCGCCCAGCGCCAGGCGCCGGCGATGGCAGGCTTGAGGGTGATGCCTTCGGTGACCGGCTTGCCGATGGCCGCCAGCGGGGCCACGGATTCGGCGAAGCGTACCTGCAAGTTATCCACAACCGGTTGCGGCTGGGTGTAATCCGTCAGGTTGGGCTTGTGCAGCGAATAACCCACGGTGTGGGGCTGTGGCAGGTGGGAATACCAGTGCCAGCCGTAAAAGCCCGCGGCCAGCACGAGTACCAGGGCCAGCGCGCCGCCCGCAGCCTGGCGCGGATAAGCCCGGGCCTTGTGGCCGACGTTGACCAGGCCGTTGCCTGTGGCTTGCAGCCAGCGCGGCGGCTGCCACTGGCCGAACAGGCTGCGCGCCAGCCATCGAACGGCGCTGAACAGAACACTCACCACTGAGATCAAGGCCCCGAAAAAACGGCGGCTGGTCGCTTTTAACGAATCAAACATGGTGAGCATCCCTGGCAATGTGTCGCGTATCTTACACGTCTCTTTGATACAAAAGATGACGGCAAATGCGCCGCAAAGCTCAGGCTTGCTGTACGAAGGTGAGGCGTATCGCAAAACCGATCAAAAGACTGCCAAACAGCCATTGCTGAAGGCGCTGGGCGGACGGGCTGCGTTCCAGCCAGCGGCCGATTCTTGCGCCGGCCAATCCATAGCAACTGTCGAATCCCAGGCCGACCGCCACCAGAATCGCCCCCAACAGCGCAAACTGCGCAGTCACCGATGCGCCATGTGGATCAATGAATTGCGGCAGCAGCACGGAGCAGAACAGCAGCGCCTTGGGGTTGAGCAGGTTGGTCAGCAAACCCCGCTGGAAGGCTTCGCGCCAGGCATGCGCCGGCGCCGTGCTGTGCTCGGCGTTCAGGTTGGGCAGCAGGTTTGAGCGCAGGCACTGCACGCCGATCCACAGCAGATACGCCGCACCGCCCAGGCGCACCACATCGAAGGTCCAGGGTGCGACCTTGAACAGGGTCGCCAGGCCCATCCCCGCCAGCGCCACGTGGCAGGCTCGCGCCAGGCCCAAGCCGCCTGCGGTTGCCAGTGCCATCGCCTTGCCCTGGCGGGCGCCGGTTTGCAGCAGCAGGATCATGTCCGGGCCGGGCAGCAGGTACACCACTGCCAACGCGACTAAAAACAACCAGAGTTCTGCCATGTGCCTGCCCCTTGCGGTAGGTGATTCGTAGGGCAATTTTAGGGGCGAAGGCCGGGGCAGGTGCTTGCGTAGTCAGATGGAAAAGCGTCTAGTCTTGGCACAATCTGCCACTTTTTTCGGGCGAAACATTTCACTTATGCCAAATCTGAAGCTGGACGCATTTGACCGCAAGATTCTTGAAGCCCTGCAACGGGATGGCCGGCTGAGCAACGTGCAACTGGCGGACGAGATTGGCCTGTCGGCCTCGCCCTGCTTGCGGCGTGTGCGGCTGCTGGAAGAGGCCGGGGTGATTCGTGGTTATCAGGCAAGCCTGGACCGGGATGAAGTCGGGTTGGGGCTGACGGTGTTTGTCGGGGTGAAAGTGGAGCGGCATAACGACGAACAGGCGGAGGCGTTTCGGTTGGCGGTGACGGCGCTGCCCCAGGTGATTTCGGCGTTTCTGGTGTCGGGGGAGTCGGATTTCCTGCTGCAAGTGGTGGTGCCGGACTTGCGCGGGTATGAACGGTTCCTGACCGGGAGCTTGTTGAAGTTGCCGGGGGTGAGTGATATCCGCAGCAACTTCGCGATTCAGACGGTGAAGACGCCCGGGGCATTGCCGCTGAGTCACCTTCCCGGCTAGATCGTTCCCACGCTCCGCGTGGGAATGCCGCCCTGGACGCTCCGCGTCCGCTTTAAAGTCGTGACGCGGAGCGTCACCGGATGCATTCCCACGCAGAGCGTGGGAACGATCAGATAAGGACGCCGGGGGCACCTTCCCGGCTGGTGATTTCTTATTGTGGTAAGGACGCTTGTTGTGGCGAGGGAGCTTGCTCCCGCTGGGCTGCGTAGCGGCCCCAAAATCTTGGGAGCGCTGCGCACTCCAGCGGGAGCAAGCTCCCTCGCCACTGGGGTTGTGTGGATTTGGGGAGGGAGGTGGTCGTCAGGTCCACCAGTAGCGCACGAGATGAAAGAAGATCGGCGCGGCAAAACACACTGAATCCAGCCGATCCAGCATCCCGCCGTGCCCTTCGATCATGTGCCCCCAATCCTTCACGCCGCGGTCGCGCTTGATCGCTGACATCACGATCCCGCCAGCAAACCCCAGCAGGTTGATCAACAGCGCAATCAGGAACGACTGCCAGGGATTGAACGGCGTGGTCCACCACAGCGCCGCGCCAATCAGCGACGACAGCAGAATCCCGCCGACAAACCCTTCCACGGTTTTAGACGGCGACAAGTTGGGCGCGATCTTGTGTTTGCCGAACAGCTTCCCGCACACGTACTGCAACACGTCCGACAGTTGCACCACGATCACCAGGTAGGCAATCAGCAGCAGGTTGCGGCCTTCGTAGCCGACGATATCCAGGGTCAGCAGCGCCGGCACGAAGGACACACAGAACACCGCGATCATCAGCCCCCATTGCACTTTCGATGCCCGTTCCAGGAAGTGCGTGCTGTCGCCGCCCAATGACGCGAGGATCGGCAACAGCAGGAACACGTACACCGGGATGAAGATCGAGAACAGCCCGTACCAGTCGAAGTAGATCAGCAGGTATTGCAGTGGCAGCGCCAGGTAGAAGGCCGCCACCAGCGCCGGGTAATCGCTTCGCCGGGTGGGTGTGAGCGTGAGGAATTCCCGCAGCGCATAGAACGACACTGCGTAAAACAGCAGGATCACCGCGCCGGTGCCGAGCCAGAACGCAATGCCAATCACCACCACCATCACCCACCACGCATTGATGCGGGCGTTGAGGTTGTCGATCACCGCGTTGGGTGTGCCACGGGTGCGCAGTTTGAGGATCAGGCCGATCAGCGAGGCGAGCACGAGGATCGCGCCGATCCCGCCGAACAACATCAGGGTTTGGCTATCCATCTCAGGAATGCTCCGGGGCAAGGGCGAGCAAGGCGTCGCGGGTGCGGGCGAGGAACAGCGCCTTGTCTTCGCCGTCCTCCAGTTGCAGCGGTGCGCCGAAGCTGGTGGTGCACAGCAAGGGCAGCGGCAGCACACGGCCCTTGGGCATGACCCGGTTGAGGTTGGCGATCCACACCGGGATCAATTCGGCTTGTGGATAACTCTTGGCCAGGTGATACAGCCCGCTTTTGAACGGCAACAGGCCGTCTTCCAGGTTGCGCGTGCCCTCGGGAAAGATGATCAGCGAGTCGCCGTTTTCCAGGGCCTGAAGCATCGGCTCCAGGGGGTTATCCACAGGGTCCTTGCGCTCGCGGTCGATCAGCACGCCGTTGAACACCCGGTTGATGATGTAGCGGCGCAGGGCGCTGGTGTTCCAGTAGTCGCTGCCGGCCACCGGGCGGGTGAATTTACGCAGGTTCTGCGGCAACGAGGCCCACAGCAGCACGAAATCGCCGTGGCTGCTGTGGTTGGCGTAGTAGATGCGTTGCACCGGCACCGGCGCGCAGCCAAGCCACAGGCTGCGGGCGCCGGTGACGGTGCGGGCCATGGAGGTAATCAGGGTGGCGACCACGGGTTCGAACATGGGGATTCCTTATCCGGCGAAGGGCAGCCAGGGGCTGGCCAGGATGACGGCCACGGTCAGCAGCACTTGCGCCGCCAGCAGGTAGGCTTGCTTGCGCAACAGTTTCAGGGCGCCGCGACGGCGCTCGGTCCAGGGGCGGCCTGCGCGTTTGGCGGATTGCAGGCCAAGGGTTTGCATGGCCTGGTCGAAGTCGGGCGTGCGGTCGGTGTCGCGGGCGAGCAGGGCGAACAGGTCGGCGTCGAAGGCCACCCGCAGCGCCCAATATTTTTCCAGCAGCCCGAGCACAATCATCCACAGGCTGAGGATCAGGCAGACCGGCGTGATGCTGGCCATCAGCAGTTGAGCGAGGCCGAACAGTACGCCGAGCAAGGTCAGGCCTGTGGATAACTGATCCAGGGAACGGCCCCGCCGCAGCAGGCTGGCGACGACCTGTAATTCCATATCAGCGGGCATGGGCTAAACCCTCCAGGGCTTCACGGTGCGCGGAATGCAGGACCACACGTGGGCGTGCTGTACGAATAATAGCCACCGCCTCGTCGACATTGCCTGCGCGCCCGGTATGCAGCAGCCATGCAGCCACGGCGGTGGCGCTGCGTGAGTAACCGAGGGCGCAGCACACCAGCAAGGGTCCGGTTGAGCGTAGCCGCTCTATCGCTTGGGCGGCTTCCACGCATTGCGCTGCAGTGGGCGCCGTCAGGTCGAGCACTGGCAGGCTGTAGTAGGCGCGACCCTGTGGATTAATCGGCAATTCGGCGCACAGATCGACCACCGCCTTGAATGATCCCAGCTCACCGCTGGTGGGAATTCGCCCCAGCCAAACGTTATCCACAACCTGATCGGGCTGTGGATGTCTACGTGTCCACAGGCGGGAATTGATCCAGGCAGCCACCAGATAAGGCGCCAACAACCAGCGCGCCGCCGGAGTGAGTCGTCCGTCGGCGCGTTTCTGAAATCCCGAAACGCCCAGTACCAGGTAATTCGCCTTCATCAAGCCAAGGGATACCGCCGGCCAAAGCAGCCACAACCAGCCGCCGCCAAGGGAAAACGCCAGGATCAAACACACCAGCGATCCGAAGCCATAGCGCAGCCCCAGGCGCCAACGCTGGCGGTCCCTGGTCAGCTGGGCATTCAGCAGCGGGCTCGGATGTTCCAGCGGCCACAGCCACACGCACATCCAGCCGGCGAGGGCGCCTGTGGGTAAGTCAATAAAGTGATGTTGATAAGTGGTCAGCACCGAAAGGCCGATCAACGCGAACCAGCCATGCACCAGCCAGCGCCACAGGCCCTGGCTATGCCGCTGATACATTATCCACAGCACCACCAGCAGCGCGATGTGCAATGACGGCGCCTGGTTGAACGGCTTGTCGAACCCGGCGAGTACCGCAAACAGCCAGCCAAACACGCCGTCCAGCGCCGGCCTTTCAAAGGTGAAGCGCAAGGGCCAGATCAGGAAGCAGGTGACGGCAATCACTTGGGCCGTCAGCAGGCGCAAGGCATGTTGTTTCAGTTCATGGCGGGTGCTTGGCAGTAGCAGGGAGAAACCGTAGAGCAGGTCGATCGACCAGTAGGGCACGATGGTCCAGGCCCAGAACGGGATATGGGTTTCCCAGCCGAACACCATCGTGCCCACGTCGCTGCGCTGGCTGGTGACCCACGTGGCAAAGCCGTAGGTGCTGAAAAACAGCGGCGCCAACAGCAGCAGCCACAGCACCGCCGGTTTCAACAGGCCCGGTTCACGCATGGGTCAGGCTCGCTGTGCCAGGGACACGCTGAAAATTCCCCACTCATCCACGCGTTGGGTGATCTTGCGGAAACCGGCGGCTTCCACCAGTTGATCCATTTCCGCCTGGCTGCGCCGGCGCATTACCCAGGCCTGGCCCTGGCGGTGGCTGGTGAGGGCGCGGGCGATCAGTTCCAGTTGCGGATGCCACGGTTGGCCGGTGTACACCAGATAACCACCTGGCTCCACGGCTTCGGCCAAGCCGGCGAGCGAGCCACCGACCATCGCGTTATCCGCGAACAGTTCATATAGCCCGGACACCACCGCCAGCGTCGGCTTGGGTTCCAGCGCCGCAAGGTCCGCCCGGTCAAACGCATCGCCTTTGACGAACTGGGCGATATCCCCCAGCCCTTTTTCACGAATCAGCGCGCCACCGTCGCGCACGTTGATATCGCTGTAGTCCCGCAGCAGGATCGATTCCGGCAACGGCGAAACGCCCTGCAAGGCTTCCAGAATGTACCGACCATGCCCGGCGGCGATGTCGACGATTCGCACTTCGCGCTGCTCGTCCCGCAGCTTGGCCATCGCCAGGCGCAGCAGCTCTTCCACGTTCAACTTGCGCTGACGAATACCGCGCCAGCCGATGGAGTTCAGGTAGTTGGTGTCGATCATCCGCCCCAGCCCGCCTTTGCCGGTGGGTTTGTTGCGGTACACGTAGTCCAGGGTGCTGCCGGAGTCGAAGCCGGTGTCGAAACCGAGCTTCACGCCATCCGACAGTTTGCTGCCCAGGCCCATGCTGGCGCGGGTCATGCGCCAGTACAGGTCGCGCAGGGAGTTGCGTGGCAACGGCGCGGCGAGGGACTCGGATTCGGCGCAGGTCAGGCCAATCCTGTCGGCATCCAGCAAGGAGGCGCGGTCCAGCGGGTGTTCGAAGTTCTGCAGGATAAAGCGCCGGGCGCTGCTCAAGGCCACGGCACGATCACGTTCACCGAGGGTGTCGTGGAAGAAGCCGGGGAGGATGTGCAGCTCTTTCTTCAAGCTGCCGAGGCGGTCGAAAAACTGCTGCTGGGGTTTGCGGTGCACCACAAAGTCCGAGCCGGAGATCAGCAGTTGGGTCGGTACCTGAATTGCCTGGGCATCGGCTACAACCCGGTCGGCCGCTTCGTACAGGCCCAACAGCACATTCACCGAGATGGCTTTGGTGATCAGCGGATCACTGTCGTAGGACGCCACGCGCTCCGGGTCATGGCTCAGGAACTTGGCCTTGACGTAGCTGTTGACGAAAAAGTTGCCGCGAAACTTGCGCATCAACGCCAGGCCCGGCCGGGCGAAAGGCACGTAGAGCTTGACCTTGAATGCGGGGGAGGCGAGTACCAGCGAGCGAATCTTCGGCGCGTAGTCGTGCACCCAGGTGGCCGCGATCACCGCGCCGACGCTTTGGGCGATCACTGCGAGGTGTTCTTCCTCGATGTTGTAGGCGCTGCCGATATGGTCAACGAAAGTCTGCACGTCCCGCGCACTGGTGGCGAAGCTCGGGCTGTCGCCGCGCGCGCCGGGGGATTGGCCGTGGCCACGGGCGTCCCAGGCGAAGAAGTCGAACTCCGGCAGGTTCAGCTCGTCCACCAGGTGGGCGATACGACCGGAATGCTCGTGGCCGCGATGGAACAGCAAGATCGCCTTGCGCGGCGCAAAGCCCGCGGGTGCGGTGGCGGGCCAATGACGGTAGAAAAGCTCCACCCCGTCATGGGTGCTGAAGGTGTGCTCTTGCTGTTCACGCATCGCAAAATCCTTATGCAGAAGGGGAGGTGTTCGTTTCTTCTTTCAAGCCTTGGCGCACACGGTTGACCAGGGTGTAGGCCAGCAACGCCGCGACCAGCCACATCACCGCATCGACCCAACCGGCACCCAGCCAACCCAGCGCCACGCCGGTGGCCAGCACCCCGAGCACAAACGCCCGATCGCTCTTGCCCATCGGGCCGTCGTAGCGCCGCGAGGCCCCGACCATCGGCCCGAGCACGCCGGCGTATTCGCTGAACACCGCCAGCAGCGTCACCAGCAATACCGGCGCCAGGCTGACCTCGGGGATCAGCGCAAACGGCAGGATCAGTGCGCTGTCGGCGATCACGTCGCACAGTTCATTGAGGTAGGCGCCGAGTCGCGATTGCTGGCCGAATTCCCGGGCGAGCATGCCGTCGATGGCATTGAGGGCCATGCGCAGGATCATCCACAGCGGGATCAGCGCAAACAGCCACACATGTTGTGCGAAGCCGGCAATCAGCAATCCCACCAGCAGGGAAACCACCCCGGCCAGCACGGTGATCTGGTTGGCGGTGGTGCCGTTGTCGTAGAGGCGCTGCACCAGCGGGCGCAGCAGGTTCTGAAAACGCGGTTTAAGCTGATAGATCGAAATCATGGGGAGTGACGCTTCCTTGTCCGTAAGCCCGCGAAAAACTCTGGGGAGTGTGCCGATTTATCACCGCTGAAACCAGTGATGGCTCGTGTTTCTGGGGCTTTCGTCACTATCTGTGTGAAACCAAACAAAAATTTCACGCTTCGGGTTATAGAGTAACTAATTGTTTCTGGGTGGGCGTTTGGGGATGCGAGTGGATCTAGACGCTGATGACGTGGCCATCGAAGGGCTGCCGCGTTTTCAGCAGGGGTTGTTTCATGCCCGCCGGTTAAGGCAGGCCGGCATTGGCCTGACGGTGCTGGCGGTCGGCGGCTGGATGCTGGCGCTGTTTGTGGCGCTGTTCGCCCCGCTGTCGATCTGGCCGGTGGTGCTGATCAACTGCGCCTCGGCGTTGCTGGTGCTGGTGGCTGGCTTGCAATCGGCGTGGTGGGTCGCGGATTGGCGGGCCATGGCGCTGGAGGAGCCGGCTGCACGGCTGATCGAACCGCCGCTGCCACAAGAAGAACCTGGCTGGCTAAACCGGCAGTTCGGTCGCGTCGGTAACGGCTTGCTGGTGCAGATTGGCGCACCGGTGTTCTGGCTGTGCGGCTGGTCGTTGCTGGCATTCTTCAGCGTTCTGGAATTCTGGAGCTTGACCTTGCCCGCCGCGGCGCTGGGCCAGGCTGCCAGTGTGGGCGCCGCCATTGCCTTGGCACTGGCGTTCGGCTTGCTGGTGTTTGAACGGCGCATGGCCCAGGAAAGCACCGCCCAATGGCCGGAAGCGGTGCAACTGGCGCAACTGAGCCGGGTGGCGATTATCTGCCTGGTGATCAGTGCGATTTGTCTGCTGTTTGCCGGTGAAGAGTCCGTGTGGCCCTTGCGCCTGGCCGTGTTGATCGGCCTGTTGCCGGCCCTGGTGGCGCTGGAGTTTCTACTAAGAGGCCTGCTGTCGCTGTTCAGCCCGCGCCAGGGGCGGCTTGAACCGCGCCTGATGGCGCAAAGTTTTATCGCCGGGATGCTGCGCTGGCCGCCGCAACCGTTGCTCGCCTTGCAGCACGAACTGCACAACCGTTTCGGCATCGACCTGCGGCAGATCTGGGCCTTCACCTATATGCGCCGGGCATTCCTGCCAGTGCTGGTGGTGGTGCTGGCCGTAGGCTGGTTGCTGACCGGCGTGCATGAAGTCGCCCTGCAAAGCCGTGGGATCTATGAACGCTTTGGCAAGCCGGTGGAGGTCTTCGGGCCTGGCCTGCATGCCGGTTTGCCGTGGCCGCTGGGTCGCGTACTGAACGTGGAAAACGGCGTGGTCCATGAGCTGGCCACCAGCGTTGGCGAAGCGGCAAACACCGACGTCGCTCCGGCCGAGGGCCCGGCGCCGCTGATCGCCAATCGCCTGTGGGACGCCAGCCATGTGAATGACAAATCCCAGGTGATCGCCAGCAGCAGCGGCGACAAGCAGAGCTTCCAGATCGTCAATATGGACGTGCGCTTCGTGTACCGCATCGGCTTGACCGACCAGGCCGCACTCGCCGCCACCTATAACAGCGCCGATGTGCCCACGCTGATCCGCAGCACCGCCAGCCGCATCCTGGTGCACGAGTTTGCCTCGCGAACCCTCGATGAATTGCTGGGTGAAGAACGCAACAGCCTCGCCGATGAAATTGGCCAGGCGGTGCAAGCGGACCTGAAGAAACTCGACAGTGGCGTGGAAATTCTCGCCACCGTGGTGGAAGCCATTCACCCGCCCTCCGGTGCGGCGAATGCCTACCACGCGGTGCAAGCTGCGCAGATCGGCGCCCAGGCGCTGATTTCCCGGGAGCGCGGCGCTGCCAGTGAGCAGACCAACCAGGCGTTGCTGCAAGCCAGTACCGCCCGTGACCAGGCCCAGGCCACGGCCCATGAAGTCAGCGCCGGCGCCCAAGCGGCGGACCTGCGCTTCAGCGCCGAACAAAAGGCCTATCAACAAGCCGGCCAGGCCTTCGTGCTGGAGCAGTACCTGAGCCAATTGAGCCAGGGCCTGGCCCACGCCAAGTTACTCATTCTTGATCATCGCCTGGGCGCCAGTGGCGCACCGACCATCGATCTGCGTTCCTTTACCTTACCGGCCGACCCTGCGGTGCCGCGTAAAGCCGTTCAATAAGGAGTTCATCTGTTGAGCGCTCATTCTCACGATCACGCAGGCCATGGTCACCACCACGGCCACCATCATCACCATCATGGCGATGAACACGAAGCCGGCCCGTTCCCCTGGCGGCGTATGAGCTGGGCGGTATTGCTCGTGCTGTTCGCGGTGGCCGCGGCGAGCCTGGTGCAGGTGCGTTCCGGTGAAGCCACGGTGATTACTCGCTTCGGCAACCCGTCGCGGGTATTGCTGGAGCCGGGCCTGGGATGGCGCTGGCCGGCGCCGTTCGAGGCGGCGATTCCGGTGGACCTGCGCCTGCGCACCACCTCCAGCGGTTTGCAGGATGTGGGCACCCGCGATGGCCTGCGGATCATCGTGCAGGCCTACGTGGCCTGGCAGGTGCAGGGCGATCCCGACAACGTGCAGCGCTTTATGCGTGCGGTGCAGAACCAGCCGGATGAAGCGGCGCGGCAGATTCGCACCTTTGTCGGCTCGGCGCTGGAAACCACCGCCGCCAGTTTCGACCTGGCCAACCTGGTGAACACCGATGCCAGCCAGGTGCGCATTGCCGATTTTGAAGCGCAGTTGCGCCAGCAGATTGATCAACAATTGCTCACCACCTATGGCGTGCGTGTGGTGCAGGTGGGCGTTGAACGGCTGACCTTGCCCTCGGTGACCCTCGCCGCCACCGTCGACCGCATGCGCGCCGAGCGCGAGACCATCGCCACGGAACGAACCGCCGTGGGCAAGCGTGAAGCGGCGCAGATTCGTTCGGCCGCCGAGCGTGATGCGCGGATCGTCCAGGCCGACGCCACGGTGAAAGCCGCCGACATCGAAGCGCAATCCCGAGTCGAAGCGGCGCAGATTTATGGCCGTGCCTACGCCGGCAATCCGCAGCTGTATAACCTGCTGCGTTCCCTCGACACCCTTGGCACAGTGGTCACGCCGGGCACCAAGATCATCCTGCGCACCGATGCCGCGCCTTTCCGCGCGCTGGTGGATGGGCCGAAGGATGTCCAGCCATGAGTGAGCGGGAAAGCCTCGACAGCCCGTGGATCCAGGCTGGACGGCTGACGTTCCTGGCGCTGTATGCGGTGACGGTATTGGCCGCGCTGGCGTGGGCATTTTCCAACGTGCGGCAGATCGACCCGCAGAACCGCGCCGTGGTGTTGCACTTCGGCGCGCTGGACCGGATCCAGAATGCCGGGCTGCTGCTGGCCTGGCCGCGTCCGTTCGAGCAAGTGGTGCTGTTGCCCGCAGCGGACCGGGTGATTGAGCGCCGGGTGGAAAACCTGCTGCGTTCCGATGCGGCCACCCAAGCCGACCGCGTGGCGAGTTTTGCCACACCGCTGAGCGATGCCCTGGCCGGCTCCGGTTACCTGCTGACCGGCGATGCCGGCGTGGTGCAGCTGGATGTGCGGGTCTTCTACAAGGTCACCGAACCCTATGCGTTTGTTTTGCAGGGCGATCACGTGCTGCCGGCGCTGGATCGACTGGTCACCCGCAGCGCCGTGGTGCTGACTGCGGCGCGGGATCTGGACACGATTCTGGTGGCGCGCCCCGAGTTGATCGGCGCCGACAACCAGGCCGCCGAACGCCGCGAACGGCTGCGTGGCGACCTGGTGCGCGGCATCAATCAACGCCTGGCTGACCTGGCGTCCACCGGCCTTGGCCTGGGCATCGAAGTCACCCGGGTCGACGTGCAATCGAGCTTGCCGGGCCCGGCGGTCAATGCCTTCAACGCAGTGCTGACCGCCAGCCAGCAAGCCGACAAGGCGGTGGCCAATGCGCGCACCGACGCCGAAAAACTTACCCAGACCGCCAACCAGGACGCCGACCGCGCCGTGCAAGTGGCTCACGCCCAGGCCAGCGAACGGCTGTCCAACGCCCAGGCGCAAACCGCTACCGTCGCCAGCCTGGCCCAGGTCCAAGACCCCGGCCTGTTGCTGCGCCTGTACCGCGAACGCCTGCCGAAGATTCTCGGGCAGGCCGGCTCCGTGACCACGGTTGACCCTAAAGACGATTCCCGCCTGATCATTCAGGGAGCCGAACAATGACCGCCCACGCCGCCCCGATGCTCTCATCGGCCGAACAACGCAGCGCCGCCCGGCAACTGACCCTGGCGATGCTCGCCCTGGGCTTGCTCAGCCTGGGCCTGGTATGGCGCTGGCTGGCGCCGGACCAGACCGGCGTGAGCCAATTGCTGCTGGGCGTCGCCTCGTTGCTGGTGGCCGTGCCCGTGATGCGCTCGGCCTGGTACAGCCTGCGGTATCCAAGTTTGCATGGCATCACCGACCAACTCATTGCGCTGGCGATGCTCGGCGCCTGGGCTACCGGTGACCTGCTGACCGCCGCGCTGCTGCCGATCATCATGATCTTCGGCCATGTGCTGGAAGAGCGCAGCGTCATCGGCTCCCAGGAAGCGATTCATGCCCTGGGCAAGCTGACCCGTAGCCACGCACGGTTGGTGCAGGCGGACGGGACGATCCTGGAAGTGGACAACGGCATCCTGAAGACCGGCGATATCGTCGAAGTGCGCGCCGGTGACCGCGTGCCCGCCGACGGCGTGGTGCTTTCGGGCCAGGCCAGCCTGGACACCGCGCCAATTACCGGTGAATCGGTGCCGCTGGAAGCGAGTATCGGCGTGCAGGTGTTTGGTGGCGCGATCAACCTCGACGGTTTGCTGCGCCTGGAAGTGACCCGCACCGGCAATGAGTCGACGCTGGGTAAAGTCATCGCCCTGATGCAGAGCGCCGAACGTTCCAAGCCGCCGATCACCCGATTGCTGGAGCGCTACGCCGGCAGCTACATGGTGCTGGTGTTGTTGCTGGCGGCGGTCACCTGGTTTGTCACCAATGACGCCCAGGCGATGCTCGCGGTGCTGGTGGCGGCGTGCCCGTGTGCTTTGGTGTTGTCGGCGCCGGCCACGGCGATTGCGGGCATTGCGGTGGCGGCGCGTCACGGCATTCTGATTCGCAGCTCGGCGTTTCTCGAAGAGCTGGCGGACCTGACGTCGCTGGTGGTCGACAAGACCGGCACCCTGACGTTTGGCACCCTGCGTTTGCAGTCCATCGACACCCGTGAGCCGGATCGGCAAGCACTGCTCAATCTGGCGGCCAGCCTCGGCTCGGCCAGCAGCCACCCGGTCAGCCGGGCATTGGCGGGGCTGGCGACTCAGGAACAAATGCTGGTGCTGTCGGATATTCGCGAGCGCCAGGGCCTCGGTGTGGTCGCGCAGACCGGGCAGGGCGAAGCCGCCCTCGGCCGGCCGGAATTGTTTGAGCAACTGGGCATCACGACCACGGCGGTCCCCAATCACGACGGCCCGATTGCCGGGCTTGCGTTGAACGGGCAGTTCCTTGCCTGGCTGTTGCTGGCGGACAGCGTGAAACCTGAAGCGCGCCAGGCGATGAAAGAGCTGCGTGAATTGGGCCTGGGGCGCCAACTGCTGCTGACCGGCGACCGCCAGAGCGTGGCCGACAGCCTGGCGTTGGAAGTGGGCATCAGCGACGTCGAAGCCCAGGCTTTGCCGGAGGACAAACTCAATCGCGTGCTGGGGGAAATCGGCAGCGGTTTCCGGCCGATGGTGGTGGGCGACGGGATCAACGATTCGTTGGCGCTCAAGGCCGGCGTGGTCGGTGTGGCGATGGGCGCGGGCGGGGCGGATATCGCGCTGGCATCGGCGGACGTGGTGCTGATCGGCAGCGACCTGCGGCGCCTGGGCACCTGTGTGCGCTTGAGTCGCCAGTGCCGGCACACGTTGCAGGTTAACGTGATCATCGGTCTGGGCTGGACGCTGGCGATCGTGGTGTTCGCCGCATTTGGCTGGCTGGGCGCGGCGGGCGCGATGATTGCGGCGGTGCTGCACAACCTCAGTACGCTGCTGGTGCTGGGCAATGCGGGGCGTCTGTTGCGGTTCCAGGAGCCGCTATTGAAACTCGAAGAATAAATTTTTCAGTCGCGCTGTAACGCCATGGGGGGACCTCACTCTAGTGCTATGTCGAGACTGAACAATCCGTTCAGACCGGCTCCACTACCGATCATGAGGAATACACAATGAACATCAAATCCGCTGCTGCTGGTGCCGCCCTCGCTATCGCCGCTGCTGGCATGTTTGCCGGTGTTGCCACTCAGGTACAGGCAGCAGACGCCCAGGTCCATTGCTATGGCGTCAACGCCTGCAAAGGCCAGAACGACTGCAAAACCAAAGACCACGCCTGCAAAGGCATGGGTTCTTGCAAAGGCCAGGGCTTCCTGTCGATGAGCAAGGCGATGTGCGATCAGAAAGGCGGCAAAGTCGGCGAATAACCGACAACCGAGTGCAACCGCAGCGGGCCCCCCCTCCGCTGCGGACACTTTCCCCAGGAGTGTTTTTATGTCCGCTTCCCTTCCGAGTCTGGGTTACGGCCTGGGTCTACGCAGCGAGTACTACCAGCAGATCCTTGAACAATCGCCGGCTGTGGATTGGTTCGAAGTGATCTCCGAGAATTATCTGGTGCAGGGCGGCAAGGCCTTGTACTACCTGGATGCGATAGCCGAGCGTTATCCCCTGGTGATGCATGGCGTGTCCCTGTCTATCGGCGGGCCCCATGCCCTCGATACCGATTACCTGAAGCAACTCAAGCAGCTCTCCGAGCGTATCCGGCCGGCGTGGATTTCCGATCACCTGTGCTGGAGCCGTGGCAACGCGCACCAGTTGCATGACTTGCTGCCGCTGCCCTACACCGAAGAAAGCCTGTACCACGTCGCCGCTCGCGTACGGCAGGTGCAGGATGTGTTGCAGCGTCCTTTCGTGCTGGAAAACGTCTCCAGCTACGTGCGCTCCAAGGCGGATGAGTTTACCGAATGGGAATTTCTCAACGCCCTGACCCATCTCACCGGCTGCCAGTTGCTGCTGGACGTGAATAACGTCTACGTCAGCTCGCGCAATCACGGGTTCGACGCCTGGGAATTTATCCGCAACCTGCCGCCCGAAAGCATCCGCCAACTGCACCTGGCCGGGCATATGGATTACGGCGACTACGTGATCGACACCCATGACCATCCGGTATGCGATCCGGTGTGGGCGCTGTACCAGCGGACCCTGGAGCACCTTGGGCCAGTCTCGACCTTGCTCGAACGCGATGACCATTTCCCGCCTTTCCAGGAGCTGCTCGACGAGTTGAACAAGGCCCGCGAACTGGGCGCGAGCGCGCTGGACAGGAGAGCGTTATGCGCCTGATCGATTGGCAATTGGCCTTTGAGCGGCATTTGCTGGCCGAGTCTTCCACTGCCAGCAACAGCTTCAGCGCCACCTTGATCGGCGGCCCGACCCTGGATGTCGAGACGGGCCTGGCGATTTACCACAACGCCTATCACGCCCGGTTGCAGGAAGTGCTGCGCGATGACTTCAGCGCCGTCTGGTATTGGCTGGGGGACGAGGAGTTTGCAGCGTTGGGTTCGGCCTATATCTGCCGTTATCCCTCGGCCCATTACAGCCTGCGCTGGTTTGGCGAGCGGTTCCCCGGGTTTATCGTTGAGCATTATGGCGAGCAAGGTTTGGCGCCTGCCGAGCTGGCGCGGCTCGAATGGGCATTCACCCTGGCCTTTGATGCACCGCAGGGCGAGCCGTTGGCCCTGCAAGACATGGCAACGCTGCCGCCCGAAGACTGGCCCGGGCTGCTGGTGCAGTTGGTGCCGTCGGTGCAGCAGGTGCTGTGTGATTTCAACAGCCTGGGCATCTGGCGTGCGAGCAAGGGCGAGTGGGACTTTCCCGGCAGCGAAGCCCTGCCATTGGCGCAGGTGTGCCTGGTCTGGCGCCATCAGAATGTCTGCCAATACCGCAGCGTTGAACCGGCGCAAGCCAGCGCGCTGACAGGCATGGTCGCCAACGGTTGGAGTTTTTCCGAACTGTGTGCCGAGTTGGCAGTCACTTACCAGGAGGGCGCGCCATTGCAAGCGGTTACCTGGCTGAAACAGTGGGTCCAGGAGGGTTTGCTCCAGCGGCGGGCACCATAGAAAGGCGCTATTGTTTCGATAGCCTGCTAATTTTTCCGTGGATGGTCTACCCTCATTTCAGACGTCTGAAACAAGGGGGGACTACTCATGCTCGCGCAACTTCCACCGGCCTTACAGAATCTCAAGCTACCGCTGCGTCTTCGACTCTGGGACGGCCATGAATTCAACCTGGGCCCGGATCCCAGCGTCACCATTGTGGTCAAGGACCCCATGATGGTTTCCAAGCTCACCCATCCGACGCTCGACTCACTGGGCGAAGCTTTCGTCGAGGGCAAACTGGAGCTGGAAGGCTCCATTTCCGAAGTGATCAGGGTCGTTGACGAGTTGAGTCATGCCCTGGTTGATGACGACGAGGGGGGTCGTCCGGTGCGCTCGATCCACGACAAGGCCACCGACGCAGCGGCTATTTCCTACCATTACGACCTGTCCAACGAGTTCTACCAGCTGTGGCTGGACCGCGACATGGCCTATTCCTGCGGGTATTTCGAAACCGGCAGCGAATCCCTTGATCAAGCCCAACAAGACAAATTCCGCCACCTGTGCCGCAAATTGCGGCTGCAGCCGGGGGAGTATTTGCTCGACGTGGGCTGCGGTTGGGGTGGGCTGGCGCGGTATGCCGCGCGGGAATTCGGGGTCAAGGTGTTTGGTATCACCCTGAGCAAGGAACAGCTGGCGCTGGCCCGGGAGCGGGTGAAGGCCGAAGGCCTGGAAGACCAGGTAGAGCTGACGCTGCTCGACTACCGCGACTTGCCCCAGGATGGCCGGTTCGACAAGGTGGTGAGCGTGGGGATGTTTGAACACGTTGGCCACGCCAACCTGGCTGAGTACTGCAAGATTCTCTACGGCGCGGTGCGTGAGGGCGGCCTGGTGATGAACCACGGGATTACCGCCAAGCACATTGATGGCCGGCCCGTAGGCCGTGGCGCCGGGGATTTTATCGAGCGTTATGTGTTCCCCAACGGCGAGTTGCCGCATCTGTCGATGATGACCGCCGAGATCAGCGACGTGGGCCTGGAAGTCGTCGACGTCGAAAGCCTGCGCCTGCATTACGCGCGCACGCTGGATCACTGGAGCGAGCGCCTCGAAGACAACCTGGAAGCGGCAGGCAAGATGGTGCCGGAACAAGCCTTGCGCATTTGGCGCCTGTACCTGGCCGGCTGTGCGTATGCGTTTGCCCGGGGCTGGATCAACCTGCATCAGATTCTGGCGGTGAAACCCCATGCCGATGGTAGCCATGAGCTGCCTTGGACGCGGGATGACCTGTACCAGTAAGCAATGGTACCGGTGATCTGAATGTGGGAGCGGGCTTGCTCGCGAAGGCGTTGGATCAGAAACACATTCAGTGACTGACACTCCGCTTTCGCGAGCAAGCCCGCTCCCACATTGGGTTCGGTGCAAGCCTTACAAAATTGGAGAAATCAGCCGCGCGATCCGCATGCCCAATTGTTGCAGGCGGTGGGTCTGGCGGTTTTCTTCCTGGCTGATTTCATGGGCCAGGGCGAAGTCTTCCAGCAGCATGTGCTCCACCTGGCTGGCGAAGGTGTCATCTACCGTCAGCAACATCACTTCGAAATTCAGCCGGAACGAGCGGTTATCCAGGTTCGCACTGCCGATGGCGCTGATTTCACGGTCGACCAACACCACTTTCTGATGCAGGAATCCTGGCGTATAGCGGAATACCCGCACCCCGGCGCGCACGGCTTCGATCGCATACAGGCTTGAAGCGGCGTAGACGATGCGGTGATCCGGCCGTGACGGCAGCAGCAGGCGCACGTCGACACCGCGCAATACCGCCAACCTCAACGCCGCAAACACCGCCTCATCGGGAATGAAATACGGGCTGGTGATCCATACCCGCTCGGTGGCCGCATGAATGGCCTCGACGAAAAACAGCGAGCAGGTTTCATAAGGGTCCGCCGGGCCGCTGGCCAGCAACTGGCAGAGCACGCCGTCGTCCGGGTAGGTATCCGGCAGCAGCAGCGGCGGCAACTCCCGCGCGGCCCAGAACCAGTCCTCGGCAAACGACTCCTGCAAGCACGCCACCACTGGGCCGCTGACTTGCACATGGGTGTCACGCCATGGCGCCAGCGGCGGTTTCTTGCCCAGGTACTCATCGCCGACGTTATGCCCACCGACGAACCCGGTAATGCCATCCACCACCACGATCTTGCGGTGGTTGCGGAAGTTGACCTGGAAGCGGTTGAGCCAGCCGCTGCGCGTGGCGAAGGCCTTGACCTGCACCCCGGCGTCTCGCAGCGACTGCACATAACGATGGGGCAGGGCATGGCTGCCGATACGGTCGTACAGCACGAAAATGGCTACGCCTTCGGCGGCTTTTTCCTTGAGCAAGGTGTGCAGTTGGCGGCCAAGTTCGTCGTCATGAATGATGAAGAACTGGAACAGCACAGCGGTCTTTGCCGAGCGAATCGCCTCGAAAATCGCGCTGAACGTAGCCTCGCCATTGATCAGCAAACGCACCTGATTATTCGCCAGGCACGGCATGCGTCCCAGCTTGGGCATGGCCCGCAGCGAAGCGTAGGCCTGGGAGTTGCGCGCGGCCAGCGCCTCTTCAACCCATGGGCGCCAGTTCAGCTCGGTGATCGCCTTGTGCATTTCCTGGTTGGCCTGGCGCCGCGCCTGAATGTAGGCGTCGAAAGTGCTCCGGCCAAAGATCAGGTAGGGAATCAGCGTCAGGTAGGGGATGAACATCAGCGACAATGCCCAGGCAATCGAGCCTTGGGCGGTCCTGACGGTCAGCACCGCATGGATGGCGGCGAGGGTGCCCAGAAAATGCAGGGTGGCAATGAAATAGGCGAGCAGGTGCGGGCCAAAGAAATCCATGGACAACGGTACTCCTGACGAACAAGTGCCTAACAGACCATGTTCGGCCACGAATGTCGCTATTTTATTTGCTGTGCAACACTGGCGCTTTTGCGGCGTCTAACGCCGACAATTGCCCAGGAGTTACCCGATGAATGCTCGTCTGCTTGGTTTGGCCATGGTTGTTGGTTTGACGCTGCCTGTGGCGGCGCAAGCGCAGATGTTGGCGCCGGGCTTGTGGGAGTTGACCACCAGCAACATGAAGGTCGATAACCAGGACCTGCCGGACTTGTCGCTGATCCTCGGTCAGCTCAAGCAACAGATGACCCCGGAGCAACGCGCGATGCTTGAGAAGCAAGGCATCACCATGGCCGGCAAAGGCGTGCAGGTGTGCCTGACTCCGGCCCAGGTGGCGTCCGATTCCATCCCGCTGACCGATCCGCAATCGGGCTGCAAGCAGGAAGTGACGGACAAGACTGGCAACCAATGGAAATTCCGCTTCAGTTGCCCGAAAGCCCAGGGCACTGGCGTGGCGACGTTCCAGAGCCAGCAGGAATTCACCACTACGGTTAACGGTACCTTCAACGCCACCGGCGTACAGCAGAAGGGCAGCCTGGACACCCACGCGCAGTGGTTGGGCAGCAACTGCGGCACGGTCAAACCCCGCGCCTAACCTAAGACATACCCCGATCAAAATGTGGGAGCGGGCTTGCTCGCGAATGCGGTGAATCAGTCACAGGTGTATTGGCTGACCCACCGCATTCGCGAGCAAGCCCGCTCCCACATTTGATTGGATTGCCAGGTACAGAGTCTCTTCAGCGCTGAAAATGCAGCGGCAGCCCCTGGCAACTGTCGTGCACGCGCCCGTCGTGCCAGGCCAGGTGGCCGGACACAAGCGTGGTGCTGACGCTGTGCCGGAAGCTGCGCCCGGCAAAGGGCGTCCAGCCGCAGCGGGCCAGGATCGGCTGGCTGCTGACGGGCTTGCCGTGAGGCTCGGGTTGGATCAGCACCAGGTCGGCCCAATAGCCTTCGCGCAGGTAGCCACGGTCGGGGATCGCAAACAGGTCCGCGACCCGATGGCTGGTTTTCGCCACCAGCGTGGTCAGCGGCAGCAGGCCGTCGGCGACCAATTCCAGCAGCGCCGGCAGGGCGTGTTGCACCAGCGGCAAGCCTGACGGCGCTTCGCGATAGGGCAGCTGTTTTTGCGCCCAGGTGTGCGGCGCATGGTCACTGCCAATTACATCCAGACGATCACTCAACAATGCCAGGCGCAAGGCGTTGCGGTCGGCGCGTGTCTTGATCGCCGGGTTGCATTTGATCTGGTGGCCGAGGCGGGCGTAGTCGCGGTCATCGAACAAGAGGTGATGCAGGCAGACTTCCGCCGTGATGTGTTTTTGCGCCAGGGGTTTGTCTTCGAACAGCACCAACTCCCGTGCGCTGGTGATGTGCAGCACATGCAGGCGCGTGCCGTGCCGCTTGGCCAGTTCCACCGCCAGGGACGAGGAGCGATAGCAGGCCTCGGCATCGCGGATCAGCGGGTGCGCCACGGCAGGAATGTGCTCACCGAAACGCTCGCGCATCCTTTGCTCGCGGGCCAGGATGCTGGGGGTGTGCTCGCAGTGGGCCAGGAGAATGGTCGGCACCTCGGCGAACAGACGCTCGAGGATCTTCGGATCATCCACCAGCATATTGCCGGTAGACGCACCCATGAACACTTTGACCCCGGCGACTTCCCGCGGGTCCAGCGCGGCGACGGTGTCGAGGTTGTCGTTGCTCACTCCGAAGTGAAAGCCATAGTTGGCCACCGAATGCAGCGCCGCGCGGCGCTTCTTGTCGGCCAGGGCTTCCAGGTTCAGGGTCGCCGGGTTGGTGTTGGGCATGTCCATGAAACTGGTGATTCCACCGGCCACCGCCGCACGGGACTCGCTGTAGAAGCTGCCTTTGTCCGGCGCGCCGGGTTCTCGGAAATGCACCTGGTCGTCGATCATTCCCGGCAGCAGCCACTGGCCTTGGGCGTCGATTTCCACGGTGGCGTTGGCGTTGTCGATGCTGCCGGCGATCTTCTCGATACGGCCATTGGCGACCAGCAGGTCAGCCTCGAATTCCTCGCCTTCGTTCACCAGGCGGGCGTTGCGGATCAGCAGGCGGCTCATGATCAGAACTCGTTTTGCAGGGCTTTGTAACCCAGTACCAGGTCGACGTTGGTGCGCGCCACGTCTTCGGAAAACTCCGAAGCGCTGACACTCACCGGCGGGAACTGGGACAGGTCGGTGTTGGGGCCGATGCGGGTGGTGGAGGGCACGTAGAACGCGTCGGGCAAATCGCGGCCGTCGACTACAGAGTTGTGCCGCACCACGCAGCCATCGCCGACGACGCAATTGAACAGCACGCTGTTGAAGCCGATGAACACCCGGTCACCAACGGTGCAGGGCCCGTGGACGATGGAGCGGTGGGCGATGGAGGTGAACTCGCCGATGGTTACGGCGGCGCCGGATTTGGAGTGGATCACCACGCCGTCCTGGATATTCGAATTGGCCCCAATGGTGATCGGGTCCATGTCACCGTTGGCGTCGACTTCGTCGGCGCGGATCACCGCGTAAGGGCCGACAAATACGTTTTCGCCGATGACCACCTTGCCGCAGATGATTGCAGTTTTGTCGACGTAGGCTGATTCGGCAATCACGGGCAGATCGCCGGAAGGGTTCTTGCGGATCATGGGTCAGGTTCCTTGAGAGGCGCGGTGATGATGTTGACGTGATGGCCGTCGATGGCGTTGTAGAAACAGGTGGGCCGGCCGGTGTGGCAGGCCGGGCCTTGCTGGTCGACGATCAGCAATA
Organism: Pseudomonas sp. I8001; assembly: GCF_013385345.1. NCBI lineage: Bacteria > Pseudomonadati > Pseudomonadota > Gammaproteobacteria > Pseudomonadales > Pseudomonadaceae > Pseudomonas > Pseudomonas sp. I8001. The sequence goes on along the minus strand of NZ_JACAQC010000007.1, from coordinate 598,180 downwards.
CCGCGTCGCCGTCGCAATCCAGGCGGGCCTCCACCAGCAGTTGCCGGTGGCCGGAGGTTTCGCCCTTGCGCCACAGTTGCTGGCGCGAACGGGACCAGTAGCAGACGTGCCTGGTGGCCAGGGTTTCGTCGAGGGCCTGGCGGTTCATCCAGGCCAGCATCAACACTTCGCCGCTGCCGTGTTGCTGGGCGATGGCGGCGATCAGTCCATCGCTGGTCCACGGCAGGGCGTCGAGCACGCTATCGAGTGGAAAGCGGCTGCCGATGGCAGCCTCTTCCAGGTCAAGCATGCTCAGGCTCATGGCTTGCTCAGGGCCGCGCACAGGGTGTTGAGGTTGTATTCGAACAGGCCGGTAAAGGTGCTGGCCGGACCTTCTGCGGCCAGGGCGTCCGAATACAGCGTGCCGCCGATCTGCGCGCCGCTTTCGTCAGCGATCTGCTGGAGCAGACGCGAGTCCTTGATGTTTTCCATGAACACGGCCTTGACCTTGTCCTTGCGGATCTGGGTGATCAGCGTGGCGACTTCGGCGGCCGACGGTTCACGTTCGGTGGACAGGCCTTGAGGCGACAGGAACTCGATACCGTAGGCCTGGCCCAGGTAGCCGAAGGCGTCATGAGAGGTGACGATGCGACGGTTACCCGGTGGCAGCGCGCCAAACTTGGCCTTGGCTTCAGCCAGCAGGCGGTAGATTTCTTTCAGGTACACCTGGCTGTTGTGCTCGTAGTCGGCCTTGTTGGCCGGGTCGGCAGCGATCAGCGCCTTGGTGATGTTGTTCACGTAGATAACGGTGTTGGCCAGGTTGTGCCAGGCGTGCGGGTCGGGGATGGTTTCGCCGTCCTCTTCCATGGTGTGGGAGAGCACGCCTTTGCTCGCAGTGACCACAGTGGCCTTGGTCTCGGTGCTGGTGACCAGGCGATCCAGCCACGGCTCGAAGCCCAAGCCGTTCTTGATGATCACCTTGGCCTTGAGCAGGGCCTTGGCATCGTCCGGTGTTGGTTCGTAGGTGTGGGCGTCGGCGTCGGGGCCGACCATGTTGCTGATCTGGATATGATCGCCACCGACCTGGTGGGTCATGTCGTCAAGAATACTGAAGCTGGTAACCACCTGAAGCTTGTCGGCAGCCTGGGCCGTCGCGAACGACAGCGGCAGCAACACACTGAACAGCACGAGTAGAGCGCGCATCGGGAAACACCTCATTGGGATGTAAGCAAAGGCGGGCGGCGCAGCAAGCCGTGCACCGGACCGAAGACCACGGACAGCAGGTACCAGCCGCCAGCCACCAGCACAATTGCCGGGCCGCTGGGCAGCGAGTAGTAGAACGACAGCAACAAGCCAAGCCATACCGACAGGCATCCCAGCACCGCTGATATGGCGATCAACACCGGCAGGCGCCGGCTCCAGAAACGTGAAGCAATCGCCGGCAACATCATCAGGCCGACCACCATCAACGCGCCGATGGCCTGGAAACCGATCACCAGGTTCAGCACCACCAGGGTCAGGAACAGGCCGTGGGCCAGCGGGCCGAGGCGGCTGACGGTTTGCAGGAACAGCGGGTCGAGGGTGTCCAGCAGCAGCGGTTTGTAGATCACCACCATGGCGATCAGGCTGAAGCCCGAGACCCAGAGCATGCCGGTGAGGGTCGGGCCGTCTACCGCCAGGGCCGAGCCGAACAGCAGGTGCAGCAGGTCCAGGCGTTTTCCCGCGAGGCCGAGGATCAGCACGCCGCTGGCCAGGGAGATCGGGTAGATGGCGGCGAGGCTGGCGTCTTCCTTCAGCCCGGTGCGACGGGTGATCCAGGCGGCGAGGCCGGCCATGCTCAGGCCGGCGCCCAGGCCGCCGATGGTCAGCGCGGGCAAACTCAGGCCGGCAAACCAGAAGCCCAGGGCGGCGCCGGGCAGGATGCCGTGGGACACCGCGTCACCGATCAGGCTCATGCGGCGCAGGATCAGGAACACCCCCAGCGGCGCCGTGCTGCATGCCAATACCAGACCGCCGACGAGCGCGCGGCGCATGAAAACGAAATCGAGAAACGGCATCCACAGGTGGGCGGCGAAGTGCATCAGGCCACCTGCATTTGCGGCTGCGGGCGGATCAGTTCTTTGCTGGAGCCGAACACGCAGCCACTGCTTTTGATCTGCACCACTTGCTGGGTGTGTTGGCGTACGGAGCCGAGGTCATGGCACACCACGACCACCGTGCGGCCTGCGTCGTGCCAGGCGTGGATGTGTTTCCAGCACAGCGCCTGGCCGTCTTCGTCGAGGGCGGCGTGGGGTTCGTCCAGGAGCAGTATCGGCGACTCGGCCAAACTCATGCGTGCGAGCAGGGCGCGTTGCAGTTCGCCGCCCGACAAGGCCATCAACGGCCGATGCTCCAGGCCGCTGAGGCACCAGTCTTCGAGCACGGCGCTCAGGCGTTCGGTACGTTGTTGCGGGGTTTGCCTGCTGCCCCAAAAACCGGCGGCCACCAACTCTTCGAGGCTGATAGGAAACTGGCGATCGAGGTTCTGTTGCTGGGGCAAAAACGACAGGCCACCTCGGCGTGGAACATCGATCGTCACTTTCCCCGCCAGTGGCTTCTGCAATCCGGCGATAACTTTCAACAGGCTGCTTTTGCCGGTGCCGTTGGCGCCGATGATGCCGGTAAGGCTGCCTTTTTCCAGGGTGAAATCCACGGCGGGGGTCAGTGGTTGGCCGGGGGCGCCCCAGCGCAAAGCGGTGCAGGTGATCATTCGGAAGGTCTCGTCCAGCGGCTTTCGGCCACGGCATCGTGCGCGTGAAGGCTTTCGGCGTGGATCACTTTCAAGTGGAAGGCATTGACCGCATCCGAGCGTTTCAAGGCGAGGTTCAGGCGGCGGGCGGCGTCTTCGCAGAACATCAGGTTCTGCCCGTTGGCCAGGGCGAAGGCTTGTTCGTCTGCACGCTTTACGGCGGTTTGCACGGCAGTGCCGAGGGCGGCTTCGGTTTCGTCGATCAACTGGGTCAGCGGCAGTGTTGGCTGATCGCCTTGAAGCCGGACCTGCAACAGCGCGCTGCTGCGCTGGCTGTGGGGCGTGGCGACGATGCCGTTTGCGCTGCCGAGCCAGGTCAGTACGTCTTCGTGCTGCAGCGGTGTGCCGGCAAAGTCCTCGATAAATTGCTGCTGAATCAATTGCCTGGCGAGGGCAGCGGAGCAAGGGCAGGTTGAAGAGTAAGTAACGTCAATTTTTAGTTCCACGTGGAACATCTGGTTTTCCAGGCGCGCCTCGATGCTTACCGGGTAGCTTTTCCAGCCGGCCAACGGGCTGACCAGCGCCGGGCGTTTCAGCAGCAGACCTGCATGAATTCGCAGGTAGGCATTTGTGGATAAACCTTCATGACTGTCGAGAAAACGTTGCAATACACTGCGCAGCAGTGCTGGCGAAAGCGGTTGCTGTTCAAGCATTTCCAGCGCCAGGTAAAGCCGTGACATATGAATGCCACGGGCCTCGCCGTCGTCCAGGCTGACGCCGGCATCAGCCGTGGCGCTAAGGCTTTGGCCGTCGATCAGAATGGGCAGGGCAATGCCGCACATGCCCACCCAATCGAGCGGCAAGGCTTGGCGTGAAGCCTGCGCGGCGATATCGGGCAGAGTCAGCGCGTTCATGAGCAGGTCCATCGTTGGAAATAAAAAGACATGTTATATTATTACAATTGAAACGACGAAATTTTTTCTGTTCTGTCTTTTATTCAGTCATGTCGAGTACGGAAGCTCCTTTATTTGCGGTGTAAGTCATGCACAGACGTCAACTCCTCAACCTGCTGCTGGCCAGTGCGGTGTTCACCTTGCCCTTGGGCGTGTCTGCCGCGCAGATCCGCAATGCACGGCTGTGGCGGTCGGATAACAAGCTGCGGCTGGTGCTGGACCTCAGCGGCCCGGTGCAATACAAGACCTTCACCCTGACCGCGCCGGAGCGGTTGATCATCGATTTGAGCGGCGCGAAGCTGACCGGTGATTTCAGCCAACTGGCCCTGACCAACAGCGGCATTACCTCGATTCGCTCGGGGCATTTCGGGCAGGGCGATACGCGGATCGTGCTGGATTTGAAGGCGCCGATGCAGCTCAACAGCTTTCTCCTGCCGCCGCAGGATGGCCAGGGCCACCGCCTCGTGCTGGACCTGACAAGCGCCACTCATGCGCCTATGCAAATCGCTGCGGCACCGGCCGCGTTGGCTGCACCCGTGCCGGCGCCGGTGGACAGGGCTCATCCAAAACGCGACATCATCGTGGTGGTCGACCCTGGGCACGGCGGCAAGGATCCCGGCGCGATTGGCTCAAAGGGCCAGCGCGAAAAAGACGTGGTGCTGTCCATCGCCCAGTTGCTGGCCAAGCGTCTGAAGCGCGAGAAGGGCTTCGATGTGAAGCTGGTGCGCAACGACGACTTCTTCGTGCCGCTGCGTAAACGTGTGGACATCGCCCGTCAGCACAAAGCCGACATGTTTATCTCGGTACACGCCGATGCCGCGCCACGGCTTACGGCGTCCGGCGCCTCTGTCTATGCGCTGTCTGAAGGCGGCGCCACCTCCGCCACCGCACGGTTCATGGCGCAGCGGGAAAACGGCGCCGACCTGTTGGGCGCCACCACCTTGCTCAATCTCAAGGACAAGGACCCGATGCTCGCCGGGGTGATTCTCGACATGTCGATGAACGCCACCATCGCCTCCAGCCTGCAACTGGGCAGCTCGGTACTGGGCAGCCTGCAAAGCATCACCACGCTGCATCAAAAACGCGTGGAACAGGCCGGCTTTGCGGTGCTCAAGTCGCCGGACGTGCCGTCGATCCTGGTGGAAACCGGGTTTATCTCCAACACCCAGGACGCCCAGCGACTGGTCACCGCACGCCATCAACAGGCGGTGGCAGACGGTTTATTTGAAGGGTTGAAGAACTACTTCCAGAAGAACCCGCCGATGAACAGCTACATGGCCTGGGTTCAGGAACAGAAAACCGGCCAGGTCTAACAGCCGGTGATTCGACTACAGGTGAACTTGGCGCTGGCACCACCGGAACTGGAAAACCGGTTGAGGGTGGTCCAGCCCACTCGCCGCGTGTAGCCCACCCACGCCTCACCATCGGAAGCCAACCCGGTAAAGAACGTCAGTTGCCCGTAGCGGCTGCTGGTCTGTGCCCAATAGCGTTTTCCGATCACTTCAAAGCCCCGCAAATACGTAGTGCTGCCTGCCGTCGCGACGCTGTAGGCATTGCCCTGGGCGTCGACGCACGCCAGCAGGTTGGCGCTGCGGGTGCAGTTGGCCAGCAGGCTGGGCACCTGGGCGTTGGCCAGGCTCGCCAGCATCAGCAACACAGCACACAGCAGGTATTTCATAGAGGCTCTCGGGGCGTTATTCGGCTGCCAGCATTGCGCCCTTCGTCGTCACGAGCAAGGGGGATTGGCTTATTTGCATTGTTATACTATAACATTAAAAGACAGCCTGACCCGTGAACCACCTCCGATGACCGAACAAGACCTTCTCGACCAACCCTGCGCCGACTACATGAATGAAGCCCAGCAAGGTTTCTTCCGCGAGCTGCTGCTGGCCCAGCGCAACGAGCTGCAAGCGCGTATCGACGCTGAATTCATGGTGCTGCGCGAACAGGAGCCCAACAGCGATCCCGCCGATGTCGGCAGCGCCGAAGAACAGCGCCAATGGCAACTGCGCCTGCTGGAGCGCGAAAAAAAGCTGTTGGACAAGATCGACGAAGCCCTGGAACGCCTGGCCCGCGGTGAATACGGCTGGTGCCGTGAAACCTGCGAACCCATCGGCCTCAAGCGCCTGCTGCTGCGCCCCACGGCCACCCTGTGTATCGAAGCCAAAGAACGTGAAGAGCTGCGCGAACGCCATCAACGGGCGATTTGACCGGCCAACCCTGATGAGGAATACCTGATGCCCAATCGTCTCCCCGTTACTGTGCTGTCCGGATTCCTCGGCGCCGGCAAAAGCACGCTGCTCAACTACGTCCTGCGCAACCGCGAAAACCTGCGGGTGGCGGTGATCGTCAACGACATGAGCGAAATCAACATCGATGGCAGTGAGGTCCAGCGCGACGTCACCCTCAATCGCTCCGAAGAAAAACTGGTGGAGATGAGCAACGGCTGCATCTGCTGCACCTTGCGCGAAGACTTGCTGGAAGAAGTCGGAAAGCTCGCCAAGGAAGGTCGGTTCGATTACCTGTTGATCGAGTCCACTGGGATCTCCGAGCCGTTGCCGGTGGCGGAAACCTTCACGTTTCGCGACGAAGAAGGCCAGAGCCTGGCGGACATTGCCCGGCTCGACACCATGGTCACCGTGGTCGACGGCATGAACTTCCTGCTCGACTACCAGGCTGCCGAAAGCCTGGCGTCCCGGGGCGAAACCCTCGGTGAAGAGGACGAGCGCTCGATCACCGACCTGCTGATCGAGCAGATCGAATTTGCGGATGTGATCCTCATCAGCAAGATCGACCTGATCAGCAGCAGTGAGCGCGAGGAGTTGATGGCGATCCTGGAGCGCTTGAACTCCCAGGCTGAAATCATCCCGATGGTCATGGGCGAAGTGCCGTTGGCGAAGATCCTCAACACCGGCCGTTTCGACTTCGAGCGTGCTTCCCAGGCGCCGGGCTGGTTGCAGGAACTGCGTGGCGAACACCTGCCGGAAACCGAAGAGTACGGCATCGCCTCCACCGCCTATCGCGCCCGCCGCCCGTTCCACCCGCAGCGGTTTTTCGACTTTATCGACCGGCCTTGGGTGAATGGAAAACTGCTGCGCTCCAAGGGCTTTTTCTGGCTGGCCAGCAAACACCAGGACGCCGGTAGCTGGTCCCAGGCTGGCGGCCTGATGCGCCATGGGTTTGCCGGGCGCTGGTGGCGTTTCGTGCCGAAAACCCAGTGGCCCCAGGACGAGGAAGGCATCGCCGCAATCATGAAAAACTGGCAACTGAGCACCGGCGATTGCCGGCAGGAGCTGGTGTTTATCGGCCAGAACATCGACTTCGCACAGATGACCGCCGAGCTGGACGCTTGTTTGCTGACCGACGATGAAATGGCCACGGGTGTCGAAGGCTGGCGCTTGTTGGCCGATCCCTTTGGCCCTTGGTTCGAAGAGGCTGCCTGATGCTGGCACCGACCTTGAAACTGCGCCCGGTGGTACGCCAGACCCACGGCGAAACCCCGGCCGTGCTCACCGATATCCTTGAGGACGGCGTGAACCTAGCGGTGTGGCAGCGTCAGTTGCCTCTGCACATCGCCGAGTTCGGCGCGTTACTGGTGGCACTCAATGAGCCATTGGCCGAGTCGCTGGTGGTTGAACTGAACAGCGAAGACGCCGAGCCAAACCTGCAGGACTTGGCATCAGGTTGCCGTGACCTTGAAGGCTACGAAGGCTTTATCGCCGATGTGTCGTGGCTGGTCAGCGCCTTTGCCTGTTTGCTCGGAGCCAAGCGTATCGGCGTGCGTTTGCGGCTATTGGACAAGGCCATGTGCCCGCGTTTTCATGTGGATCATGTGCCGGTGCGGCTGATCACCACCTACGCCGGCATCGGCAGCCAGTGGTTGCGCGAAGGTGTGATGGAGCGGCGGCACCTGAGCCAGGCGAGTGCTGAGCCGGAAGAACGCATTGAGCAAATCCACTGCGGCGAAGTGGCGTTGCTCAAGGGCGAAAAATGGCACGGCAACGAAGGCTTTGGTCTGATCCACCGCTCGCCGCCGCTGCAAGCGGATCAACGACGGTTGATTCTGACGCTGGATTGGTTGGCGTAACCGGGTAGGATCGAACCTCTCTACACGGTCTGAATGATGTCCACCATGCTGCAGAACATTCCCACCCACGTGATTGCCGGGCCCTTGGGCGCCGGCAAGACCAGCCTGATCAAGCACCTGCTGGCCCAGCGCCCGGCCAACGAGCGTTGGGCGGTGTTGATCAATGAGTTCGGGCAGATTGGCCTGGATGCCGCGCTGCTCACCCGTGATGACGACGGGATTGCCCTCGGTGAAGTGGCGGGTGGCTGCCTGTGTTGCGTCAACGGGGCGCCGTTTCAGGTAGGACTGGGGCGTTTGTTGCGTAAGGCCAGGCCCGACCGGCTGTTTATCGAGCCGTCCGGGCTTGGGCACCCGGCTCAATTGCTCAAGCAGCTGCGGGAAGCACCCTGGCAGCAGGTACTGGCGGTGCAGCCGTGCGTACTCGTACTGGACGCCCAGGCGTTGGCGGCGGGTAAACCTTTACCCAATGCCCAACGGGAGGCATTAGCCAGCGCCGGGCTGTTGGTATTGAACAAGAATGAAGCCTTAAGTGATGCGCAGCGCCTGTTGATTCAAGGGCAACTGCCCGATCGACCGATCTATTGGACGCAGCAGGCGCAACTGCCCTTGGCCCGGTTACCGGGTGTGAATGCTCAAGCGGCAGCGGCTGTGGATAACTTCGAGTTGCCCAAAGGCCTGGGGCAAATGCCGGCCATCTGGACGGATCCGGCATCGCCGATCTGCCTCAGCCAGGGCCAGGAGGATGGCTGGAGCATTGGCTGGCGCTGGCATCCGAGTCAGCGATTCGACGCGCGGCGCATTCAGCAATGGCTGCAATCGTTGGACTGGCGACGGGCAAAACTGGTTATCCACAGCCTGGATGGCTGGGCATCGGCCAACGCTGTGGATAACGCAGCATTGGCCTGGCAGCCCAGCGAATGGCGGCGGGATTCGCGTATCGAATTGATCTTCAGCGAAGTGCAGAACGTTGCGCAGTTACAGGGTGGGTTAACCGCTTGCCGTCAGTGACGGGTCTTGCTGTTGCCATGCTCCTGGCGCCACTGGCTTAGCTCAATGATCTCGGCGCTGGGCAATGGCGTCTTGATCTCGAACGGGTAGGGCGCCAACTCGATTTGCGCGCTGTGGGCGCCGAATTGGGTGATGGTCCCCGGGTGCCGCGTTTCGCCGGTCACGGTGAATTCGAAGTTGTAGATCCGTGCCAGGCGCCGCCGCCCGCTGGCATCTTTCACAAAACCGATGCGCTTCAACGCCACGGCGCCATCGAGCAGCTCGATGTCGAGCTTGGCGCAGTGCTGCTTGACCCGTTCCAGCGCCCGCTCGCGCAGGCCGTGGTTGTGCCACAGCCAGGCGGCACCGGTCGCCAGCAGCATCAGCACGAAGATATTTCCGAGGGTCAGCATTCGATGAACTCCAACAAAGTAGGGCCAGCTTAACTGCGTCTCCGGTCTGTCGTACAGGCCGCGTTTAGTCGCATACTGCGCAGCCAGAATATCAACGGCTTTACGGAAATCCCCTGCATGAAACGTACGCCCCATCTGCTTGCGATCCAGTCTCATGTGGTCTTCGGCCACGCCGGAAACAGCGCCGCCGTGTTCCCCATGCAACGGGTCGGGGTGAACGTGTGGCCGCTCAATACGGTGCAGTTCTCCAACCACACTCAGTATGGTCAGTGGGCGGGAGAAGTGTTGGCGCCGCAGCAAATTCCTGCGCTGGTGGAAGGCATCGCGGCGATTGGCGAGCTGGGCAACTGTGATGCAGTGCTGTCGGGCTACCTGGGCAGTGCGGCCCAGGGCCGGGCGATCCTCACCGGCGTGGCGCGGATCAAGGCGATCAACCCCAAGGCTCTTTACCTGTGTGACCCGGTGATGGGGCATCCGGAAAAAGGCTGCATCGTCCCCCAGGAGGTCAGCGACTTCCTGCTGGAGGAAGCGGCGGCGATGGCCGACTTTCTGTGCCCCAACCAGCTGGAGCTGGACAGCTTTGCCGGGCGCAAGCCGCAGTCGCTGTTCGATTGCCTGGGGATGGCCCGTGCGTTACTGGCCCGCGGGCCGAAAGCGGTGTTGGTCAAGCACCTGGATTATCCCGGCAAGCTGCCGGACGGCTTCGAAATGCTGTTGGTGACGGCTGAAGGCAGCTGGCACCTGCGTCGGCCACTGCTGGCATTCCCGCGTCAGCCGGTGGGCGTGGGCGACCTGACGTCGGGCCTGTTCCTGGCGCGGGTGTTGTTGGGCGATAGCCTGGTGGCGGCCTTTGAGTTCACTGCTGCAGCGGTGCATGAAGTACTGCTGGAAACCCAGGCGTGCGCCAGCTATGAGCTGGAACTGGTGCGCGCCCAGGACCGGATTGCCCATCCGCGAGTTCGCTTCGAGGCAACCCCAATCGGGCTGTAGGAATATTCCTGATTGAGCGACGCAAAGGGCGTCCGTTACTATCGGCCGTCTTTTTGCCCTCTGCGTTCATCAAGGAAGATCATGTCGTTATCCCTGCTCCATTCGCCACGGGCATTTATCGCATTGGCCCTGGTTACGCTGCTCAGTGGTTGCAGCGTCCACGGTACCTATCCTGACGCAGCCGAGCCCGATGCGGCGAAGCTGCGGTTCATCTCCAACACCACCAACAGCACCCTTTTTGTCTATGACGCACAGCACTGCATGGGTGAGACCACAGGCATTCTCAACAACATGTTCCTGGTGGACACCAAGCGGCGGGTAGACATGCTTGTGCCGCCACCGCCCACCGCCCACGGCTCGTGGGTTGCTGGAGATCAAGCTGGCGCCCGGAAAGGACACTATGTTGATGATCAACACCAACGGCAGCTCCTATGTCTGTGGCAAAGCGTTCAATCTAACGCCCAAGGCGGGTGAAGAGTACGAAGTGACCTTCGAATTGCAGGGCCGCCAATGCAGCACGCTGCTCCAGCGTCTTACGCGATTGGACGGCAAGGACGTGCGGATCCCGCAGCCGCTGTTCGAGACCGGCATGCCGTCTTGCGAGGGCAAAGGTCCGATATTCGGCAAGTTGTTACCGGATACTCCGCAGCGAATGGTGTTGATTGATCGCATTCTTGACGAGCGTGCGCAGTCGATCACGGCCATCGTGTCAGAGAATAAAGTCGACCGAATGCAAACCTCGCCTCAAGAGCTTGATGAGTTGATCAGCAAGCGTAAGGCGTTGATGGGCTCGTATACCTTGCCGCCGGATTATTGGAACCAGTTTCGGCAGAACTACGAACTGTCGAATCAAGAGTCTGCCGGTCGTCTGGCCCGGGCTCTGGGGTTTTACACTGAGGTGTACCGCCAGCGCCTGCGGGGAACTGAGGATGCCGTCCTGGAGCAATGGATGCAGCCTACGGACAGTGCGATCAAATCGCGCGTAGCGGAGAACGACAAGCTTATGGTGCAGTACTACGTGAATACCCGAAAGAGCGTGACGATGGAGGTGGTCAATCACCATATGGAGCGCATGGCCCAGTTGGACCAGCGCTTTGATGTGTGTGCGCACTTTGACAAGTGCTCGCGTTACTAAGCGGTCATCCAGAAACCTGGCGGGCTCTTACGGGCCGTCTGCCTTGATTTCCTGATAGCGCTTTTCCAGCTCCTGGCGAATCTGCCGGCGCTGTTGAGCCTGCACAAACCGTCGCTTGTCTTCGCTGTTCTGCGGTTGCAGCGGCGGCACGGCGGCCGGTTTGCGCTGGTCATCCACCGCGACCATCGTGAAGAAGCAGCTATTGGTGTGGCGTACCGAACGCTCCCGGATATTCTCGGTGACCACCTTGATCCCCACTTCCATCGACGTGTTGCCGGTGTAGTTGACCGAGGCCAGGAAGGTCACCAGCTCGCCGACATGGATCGGCTCGCGAAAAATCACCTGGTCCACCGACAACGTCACCACATAGCGCCCGGCATAACGGCTGGCGCAGGCGTAGGCCACTTCGTCGAGGTACTTGAGCAGCGTGCCGCCGTGCACATTGCCAGAGAAGTTGGCCATGTCAGGGGTCATCAATACTGTCATCGACAGCTGGGTGTTTCCGGGTTCCATAGCACACTCACGGGTTGTAGGCATTGGGTGGGGAGGCACCTCTGCGGGTGCTGGAATCTTTGCAGAGCCATTCATAACGGGACGCTGGGCCCCGGCTTGCCGTCACGCCTGGGGCGATCTGTTTCCATATATTGCACCGGCTTTCTGCCGCAAGTCGCGGTGTTACCCTTCAAAAGCCCGTCTCAAAGGCAATTCTTACGATCAAGGCAGACTTTTCTTTCCGTTCATTGCGACCTTTCGGGGTGCATGCGTGGAAATGGGAAAAGCGCCAGTACCCCTCAAGGAGCCCCTCGCCATGCACGCCATCAGCTTTATCCAGGACCTGGCCGTGATCATGCTGGTGGCCGGGGTGGTGACGATCCTGTTCCATCGGCTCAAGCAGCCGGTGGTGTTGGGGTATATCGTCGCCGGCTTCATCATCGGCCCGCACACCCCACCGTTTGGCCTGATCCACGACGAAGACACGATCAAGACCCTGGCCGAGCTTGGGGTGATCTTCCTGATGTTCTGCCTGGGCCTTGAGTTCAGCCTGCGCAAGCTGTTCAAGGTTGGCGCCACCGCCTTTATCGCGGCGTTCCTCGAAATCATCCTGATGATCTGGATCGGCTACGAAATCGGCCGCTGGTTCGACTGGAACACCATGGACTCGCTGTTCCTGGGCGCGATCCTGGCGATTTCCTCGACCACCATCATCGTCAAGGCGCTCAATGACCTGAAGATGAAAAACCAGCGCTTTGCCCAGCTGATTTTCGGGGTGCTGATCGTCGAAGACATCCTCGGCATCGGCATCATCGCCTTGCTGTCGAGCATTGCCGTCAGCGGCACGGTCAGCTCCGGCGAGGTGTTCTCCACCGTCGGCAAGCTCTCGCTGTTCATGATTGTCGCGCTGGTGATCGGGATTTTGCTGGTGCCACGCCTGCTGGAGTACGTGGCCAAATTCGAAAGCAACGAGATGCTGCTGATCACCGTGCTGGGTCTGTGTTTCGGTTTCTGTCTGCTGGTGGTCAAGCTGGAATACAGCATGGTGCTGGGGGCATTCCTGATCGGCGCGATCATGGCCGAATCCCGGCAATTGCTGAAGATTGAGCGCCTGATCGAACCGGTTCGCGACTTGTTCAGCGCGATCTTCTTTGTCGCCATTGGCTTGATGATCGACCCGCAGATCCTCCTGCAATACGCCTGGCCGATTGCGGTGATTACCGTGGCCGTGGTGCTGGGCAAGATGTTGTCCTGTGGGTTGGGGGCGTTCATTGCGGGTAACGATGGCCGCACTTCATTGCGAGTGGGGATGGGGCTGTCACAGATCGGCGAATTTTCATTCATCATCGCCGCGCTGGGCATGACATTGCAGGTCACCAGCGACTTCCTGTATCCGGTGGCGGTGGCTGTTTCTGCGATTACCACACTGCTCACACCCTATCTGATCCGTGGCGCAGACCCGCTGTCGCTGAAGATTGCCGCAGTGATGCCCAAGCGCATGAGCCGGGTGTTCGGGATGTATGGCGAGTGGCTGCGCAGCATTCAGCCCCAGGGCGAGGGTGCGATGCTGGCGTCGATGATCCGCAAGATCATTCTGCAGGTGGGGGTGAACCTGGCGCTGGTGGTGGCGATCTTCTTTGCCGGCAGCTTTTTCGCGGCGCGTATTGGCAGCTACCTGGAAGGCTGGGTCAGCGATCCGAGCTGGCAGAAGGCATTGATCTGGGGTGGGGCGTTGCTGCTGTCGCTGCCGTTTTTGATTGCGGCGTACCGCAAGCTCAAGGCGCTGTCGATGCTGCTGGCGGAGATGAGCGTGAAGCCGGAAATGGCCGGGCGCCACACTCAGCGCGTGCGCCGGGTGATCGCCGAAGTGATCCCGATTCTTTCGCTGCTGGTGATTTTCCTGCTATTGGCAGCCTTGTCGGCCAGTATCCTGCCGACCAACAAGTTGCTGGTGCTGATCGCCGTGGTGACGGCCGCGGTGGCCGCCGTGCTGTGGCGCTGGTTCATCCGCGTGCATACGCGGATGCAGGTCGCCTTGCTGGAGACCCTGGATAACCATAAGGATACGCCGGAGCACTGAGTGGGTCGCAGAGGGCTGCTTCGCAGCCCAGCGCGAGCAAGCTCGCTCGCCACAACAAGCGCCCTCGGCACACAGGGGTCTCAGCTTTCCAGCCAGACGTCCCGCGCCCAGTGCCACACCGATTCCCAGGTTTCTTCGGTGACGAGTTCTTCTTCGCCGGACCACAGCACCACGGTGCCGTCTTCTTCGACGCAGTAGTAGTCGTCGCCGTCCTGGCAGATCGGGATCATGCTGCGGTCAACACCGGCATCCCAGGCGTTGGCGGCAACGTCCGGCAGGTAGGTGTGGGACTGTGGGTCGGTGACGGTCACCGGCTCCAGGCTGCCGTAGACCACATCGCTGACGGTCAGCAGAAATTCACGGAAGACGAACGGAATATCGATGAACAGTTGTTCCTCGATTTCCACCAGTTGATCTTCGTCAGGCAGCTCCAGAGGAACCGGTACCGGTTCGTTGGCTTCACGCAATTGTTCGATAACTTCTTCCACGGCCGGGATCCTCTTGCTAGATGGCGCGGTTTATAGGGGCGTTTTATACAGTAGCTCGCTATAAGTGCAACCGTGAAATAGAAAACCCCGGACAAGTCCGGGGTTTTTGTTACTGCGTACTCAAAGCGGGCAGGGATCAGCCGTTCTGGCGGATACCGGCGACCAGCCAAGGCTGGTTTTCGCCTTGTGGGCGCTCCATGTTCCAGCTTTCGCTGAACACTTCGCCCTGGTCGAAACGCGAGGTCTTCGACACACCGCTGAAGGTCAGGGTGGCGATGGTCTTGTCGGCGCGGTCATCCACACCTTCAAGCTGCACTTTCAGGTCGTCGATGTAGGTCGACTGGAAGCCGTCGCCCAGGTCGGCACGTTCGCGCTTGAGGAACTCCAGCAGTTGCGGGGTCACGAACTCGGCGATCTTGTCCATTTCGTTGGCGTCCCAGTGCTGCTGCAGGGACTGGAAGTGGCTGCGGGCCGCTTCGACGAAGCGCTCTTCGTTGAACCAGGCGGGTGCGTTGATCACCGGACGAGCGGCAGCAGGAGCAGCCGAACCGCCGAAGATCGAACCCATGGCAGCAGGCTTTTGCTCGAACACTTCACGCTGCATCGGCGCGCCGGCTGGAGCCATGTGCTCCTGTTGCTTGCGGCGACGGGCGGCGATAAAGCGGAAGATCAGGAAGGCGATGACCGCCATGATCAGGATGTCGAAGATCTGCATGCCCTGGAAGCCGCCGCCCATGAACATGGAGGCGAGCAGGCCGCCGGCCGCGATACCGGCCAGAGGGCCCAACCAGCGCGAAGCACCGCCAGCCTTGGCAGCAGCGCCTGCGGCACCGGCAGCGCCAGCGGTCGCAGCTGCGCCGCCCATGCCGCCGCCGGATGGGGCCATTTGGCTGGTCTGGTGGCTCGGCGCCGAGCCCATGGATTTGCCGCCACCGAAGCGCTTGGCGTTGGCGTCGAGGCTCATCGTCAGGCCGATGCACAACGCCATGGCGATGCTAAGAAAACGTTTCATAAAGGGAATTCCCATTTGTGGATTGCACGCGCGCCATGTTGCACAGGTGTGATGTCAGTGGCTAGCGGCATAGTGTTTCGGGCTTTTGCGTAGAGCCAATACCGAATCGTCTGTAGGACTTATTACAGATATTGGCCCCACCGCTGCCAAATACAAGGGTGGGGCAACATCCTTCATGTTCTACAGTTGTTTCAGATTGCTTCGAGCTTGGCGTAGCCCATCATCAGCCACTTGCTGCCTTCGGCGAAGTTCACCTGCACCCTGGCCTGGGCACCGGCGCCTTCGAAGTTGAGGATCACGCCTTCGCCGAAGATCGCGTGCTTGACCTGTTGGCCAAGGCTGAACGGCGTCTCGGGGATTTCCGAACCAGCGAACATGCTGCTGGAGTTCTGCTGCTGGCCGCCACCGAACGGTCGGCTGACGCTGTTGGACAGGCGCACTTCCTGAATCAGCCCTTTCGGCACCTCGCGTACGAAGCGCGACACCTTGTTGTAGGTCTCGCTGCCGTACAGGCGCCGGGTTTCGGCGTAGGTCATCACCAGGTTCTGCATCGCCCGGGTGATGCCCACGTAGGCCAGGCGGCGTTCCTCCTCAAGGCGGCCGGGTTCTTCCAGGCTCATCTTGTGGGGGAACAGGCCTTCTTCCATGCCCACCAGGAACACGTAGGGGAATTCCAGGCCCTTGGCACTGTGCAAGGTCATCAGCTGAATGCTGTCTTCATGCTCATCAGCCTGGGTGTCGCCGGCTTCCAGGGAAGCGTGGCCGAGGAATGCCGCCAGTGGCGTCAGGTCTTCGTCTTCTTCGGTGTTTTCGAACGCGCGGGCGGCGCTGACCAGTTCCTCAAGGTTTTCTACCCGGGCCTGGCCTTTCTCGCCTTTTTCCGCTTCGTGGTAGGCGATCAGGCCGGACTGCTCGATCACGGTCTGGGTCATCAGGTGCAGGGGCATTTCCATGCACTTGGCGGCCAGGTTCTCGATCAGCTCGACAAACACGCTCAAGGCACCGGCCGCACGGCCGGTCAGGCCCTTGTTGGCGATCAGCAGGCGCATCGCTTCCCACATCGACACATCGCTGTGGCGTGCGTGGTCGCGAATCGCCTCGACGGTCTTCTCGCCGATGCCACGGGCCGGAATGTTGATCACCCGTTCCAGCGCCGCATCGTTGCCGCGACCTTCCAGCAAGCGCAGGTAGGCCATGGCGTTCTTGATTTCGGCACGTTCGAAGAAGCGCTGGCCACCATAGATGCGATACGGAATGCGCTCGCGCAGCAGGGCCTCTTCCAATACCCGTGATTGGGCGTTGGAGCGGTAGAGAATCGCGATATCGCTGCGGGCCAGGCCGGTTTTCAGGGCGCTTTCGATGGTTTCCACCACGTAGCGCGCTTCATCGTGTTCGTTGAAGGCGGCGTACAGGTTGATCGCTTCGCCTTCGCCGCCGTCGGTCCACAGCTCTTTGCCCAGGCGCCCGGTGTTGTTGGCGATCAAGGCGTTGGCGGCCTTGAGGATCCCTGCGGTGGAGCGGTAGTTCTGTTCCAGTCGGATGGTTTCGGCGTCCGGGAAGTCGTCGCTGTACTGGTAGATGTTCTCGATTTTCGCGCCGCGCCAGCCGTAGATCGACTGGTCGTCGTCGCCCACCACCATCAGGCTGTCGCCGCCCTTGGCCAGCAGGCGCAACCAGGCGTACTGCACGGCGTTGGTATCCTGGAACTCGTCCACCAGGATGTGGCGGAAGCGCTTCTGGTAGTGCGCCAGCAAGCCCGGGTTGTCGCGCCACAAGTCGAGAGCGCGCAGCAGCAGTTCGGAGAAGTCGATGACGCCGGCGCGCTGGCAGGCCACTTCATAGGCTTCATAAATGCTGCGCATGGTGGCCAGGAACAGGTCGCCGCTGGCCTGGATATGTTGCGGGCGCAGGCCTTCATCTTTCTGGCCATTGATGAACCACTGGGCCTGACGGACCGGCCAGCGTTGTTCATCCAGGCCCAGCTCGCGGATCACCCGCTTGACCAGGCGTTGCTGGTCGTCGCTGTCGAGAATCTGGAAGGTCTGGCTCAGGCCGGCTTCCTGCCAATGCGCCCGCAACAGGCGGTGCGCCAGGCCGTGGAAGGTGCCCACCCACATGCCGGCCGGGCTGATGCCCATCAACTGCTCGATGCGATGACGCATCTCGGCAGCGGCCTTGTTGGTGAAGGTCACCGACAGGATGGAATGCGGTGAGGCGTTCTCGACCTGGATCAACCAGGCGATACGGTGCACCAGCACTCGGGTTTTACCGGAGCCAGCACCGGCCAGGACCAACTGACGGCCAACGGGGGCCGCTACGGCCTGGCGTTGGGCATCGTTGAGGGAGTTCAGCAAAAGAGAGAGATCATCGCGCATCGGCGCATTCTAGGGTGCCCGGGGGAGACGGGCAAATCCCAATGCCGGGTGGTCACGGGAAAACTTCTGCGTCGACACAGGATAAGGCAACAATCTATTCACGGTGATGACCGGTCGGTCATCGCCCACAGCCCGCGCCCTGTCTCACTCAAGCTGTCTGGCTCCAAGGTTTGCGCCTGATTGTCGCGCTGTTTTTATGACTTGGGGCAGTTTGGCCCGAGCGTTTGCTTGTGTATGCTCCGTCGACGTTTCGGGCTCACCATTATAAGAACACTGCCTATGACCCTTAGCATTGACCTGGCGGGACCCTCCGTGGCGCCGGCGCAGGTTATCCGCAAGCACTACGCCATGGAGATGGCGGTGGAGCGCACGCGCCTGCTTTACCAAGGCTCCCTGCTGCCTACTTTATTAATGCTGGTGAATGGACTGGTCTGCGCCTGGTTGCTCTGGAGCCCGCAGCGCTATCTGCTGGACAGCATTTGGCTGGTATGGCTGCTGGCGCTGGTGGCCTTGCGGGTAATTCAGGTGGCGGCGTTCGATTCCGCCATGCCCAGCCGCCAGGCGCAGCCGATCTGGCGACGCATGTTCATGCTGGGCTCGGCCGTCAGCGGCTTGACGCTGGCCAGTGCTGCCATCGCCCTGGTCCCTGTGGACAGTTTTGCGCAACAGGCCTGGGTGTTCGGCCTGCTCGGCGCGGCGACCTTGTCCGCCAGTGTGGCCTATGCCGTCAGCCTGCCGGCTTTCCTGTCGTTTGCCGTGCCCTGCCTGGTGCCGGCCATCCTCTATTTATTCTGGAGCGGCGACCCGCAACAGCAAGGCTGGGGTTGCCTGGGCCTGATTCTGCTGGCATCCCTGAGCCTGGTGGCATGGCAGGTCAATCGCCTGATCCAGCGCGGGCTGCTCAGGCGCTTCCAGAACCAGGCGTTGATCGAGCACCTGCAGCAAGCGCAGCAACGCAGCGAGCAACTGAACCAGGAACTGGTGCGTGAGGTGGAGCAGCGGCGCCAGGTCGAACAAGAGTTGCGCGAAGCACAGATTGGCCTGCAGCAACGCGTCGATCAGCGCAGCCAGGAACTGGACGCGGCCAGCCTGGCCCTGAGCAAAAGCGAGGCGCGTCTGGCCATGGCGCTGCAGGCCAGCGAACTGGGGCTGTGGGACTGGAACCTGCAAACCGATGAGGTCCACCACACCCAGCTCAAGGAGTTGTTCGGCCTGGAGCCGGAATACGTCACGGCGATGCTCAGCCACCTCAAGCCACGCCTGCACCCGGACGACTTGCCGCTGCTCAAGCGCGCGCTGGTGGAGCACCTTAAAGGCCGCAGCGAGGACTACCTGGTGGAATACCGGGTGCGCCATGGCGATGGCCATTGGGTATGGATCCAGGACCGTGGCCGCGCCGTGGAGCGCTCGGCAGGCGGGCGCGTCACGCGGATGCTCGGTACCCGCCGCGACATCAGCGCCGGCAAGGTCCTGGAAGAACAGCAGCGCCTGGCATCGACGGTGTTTGAGGCGGCCAGCGAAGGCATTGTGATCCTCGACCCGGACTACGTGCTGATAGCCGTCAACCAGGCATTCAGCCGCGTCACCGGTTTCGACATTGACGACATGATCGGGCGCAATGTCGTGGAGCTGCCCAGCAGCCGCGACGCACGGCGCCACTTCCCGGTGATCCGCCAGGCGTTGCTCAGCCACGGCACCTGGCAGGGCGAGCTCGTGGAAACCCGCAAGAACGGCGAACTCTACCCGCAATGGCTACAACTGAATGTAGTCCGGGATATTCGAGGAAACGTCAGCCATATCGTGGGTTTCTTCGCTGATCTGTCTGCGCGCCGCGAATCCGAAGAGCGCATGCGCTATCTCACGCACTACGACGAATTGACCGGGCTGGCCAACCGCTCGCTGTTCCGCGAGCGGTTGCGCGAAGCCCATCAGCGGGTGCGCCAGGGTGGCCGCAGCCTGGCCTTGCTGCATATCAACCTGGACCGTTTCAAGCTGCTCAACGACAGCCTCGGGCATGAAGTGGCCGACCAGTTGTTGCAGAAAATGGCCCGCCGCTTGATCAACGCCTTGCCTGAGGCCGACACCATAGCGCGGCTCTCTGGCGATGAATTCGCCGTGCTGTTCGACGCCTACGGCAACCTGTCGAGCCTGGCGCGGGTGGCCACGCGGTTGCTGGCCAAGTTGCGGGTGCCGGTGACGGTGGAAGGGCACGAGCTGGTGGTCAGTGCCTCAATGGGCGTCAGCCTGTTGCCCGACAATGCGCGGGAAATATCCGCGCTGGTCAGCCAGTCGAACATGGCCATGCAGCACGCCAAGCACCTGGGCGGTAATAACTTCCAGTTCTACACCGACAGCCTGCAGGCCAGCACCCTGGAACGTTTGCAGCTGGAAAACCAGCTGCGCAAGGCGATTGATGAGCGCCAGCTTACGGTGTTCTACCAACCCAAACTGTGCCTGGCCAGTGGCAAGCTGAATGCGGCCGAAGCATTGATTCGTTGGGAACATCCGCAGTGGGGCATGGTGCCGCCCGGCGACTTTATCGGGCTGGCCGAAGAAACCGGCCTGATCGTGCCGCTGGGGGAGTTCGTGTTGCGCCAGGCGTGCTGGCAGGCTTGTGAATGGCAACGCCAGGGGCTGGCGCCGATTCGGGTGTCGGTCAACCTGTCGGTGCACCAACTGCGCCAGGGCAAGCTGATCAGCCTGGTGCGCCAGGTGCTGGAAGAAACCGGGCTTGATCCGCAATACCTGGAGCTGGAACTGACCGAAAGCCAGCTGCTCGACAGCGTCGAGCACATCATCTCGACCTTCCAGCAACTGCGCGACCTGGGGGTGAAGCTGGCGATTGATGATTTTGGCACCGGTTACTCATCCCTCAGTTACCTCAAGCGCATCCCCGTGGACTACGTGAAGATCGACCAGACGTTCATTCGCGGCCTGGGCCAGGGACGCGAAGATGCCTCGATCACCCGCGCAATCATTGCCATGGCCCACGGGCTGTCGCTCAAGGTGGTGGCCGAGGGTGTGGAAGATCAGCAGCAGCTGGACTTTTTGCGGGATGAGCAGTGCGACGAGGTGCAGGGCTATTTGATCAGTCGGCCGGTGGAAGCGGATGGCTTGGCGGATTTGTTACGAAAAAATGCCGATTTTCCATAGTTGAGCCCAAGCCGCACGCGGGGCTACATCGAGCCTGCCCGCTGAATCAGCGGGCAGCAGCGTGATTAAGTGATGCATCGAACGGGCAAATCGGTAATTCTTGTAGTATAACTACAAGCTTGCTACATCCCTGGCGTCTGCCAATAACAAGAGTCCAGCCCTTTGAACCTGTTGCAACATATCGCCCAGTCGCGCCACCTGTTACGCAAATCGGAACTCAAGGTTGCCGATCACGTGCTGCTTGACCCTGCGGCCGTGATGCACAGTTCCATGGCCGACCTGGCCCACAGCGTGGGCATCAGCGAGCCGACCATCGTGCGCTTCTGCCGCGCCATTGGTTGCTCCGGTTTCCAGGACTTGAAGCTCAAGCTGGCCCAGAGCCTGGCGGCCGGTGCGAGCTTTGGCCAGTTTGCGATCCACGAAGACGATTCCGTCGCCGACTACAGCCTGAAAATCTTCGACACCACCCTGCACACCCTGATGGAAGTGCGCGAAAAGCTCGACCCGGTGGAGCTGCAAAAAGCCGTGACCGCCATGTCCCAGGCCCAGCGCGTGGAGTTCTATGGTTTCGGCGCGTCCGGCGCGGTGGCGGCGGATGCCCAGCACAAGTTCTTCCGTTTGCTGCTGACGGCGGCGGCCTACAGCGACCCGCACATGCAGGCGATGTCGGCGGTGACGTTGAAGCCCAGCGACGTGGCGATCTGCATTTCCCAGTCCGGCCGCTCCAAGGATTTGCTGATCACCGCCAACCTGGTGCGTGAAAGCGGCGCGACCCTGATTACCCTGTGCCCGAGCCAGACGCCATTGGCAGAGCTGTCGACCGTCAACCTGGCGATCGATGTGCACGAGGACACCGAGATCTACACGCCGCTGACCTCGCGTATCGCCCACCTGGTGGTGATCGACGTGCTGGCGATGGGCGTAGCCATGGCGCGCGGCCCGAGCCTGGTCAACCACCTCAAGAGCGTGAAGCGCAGCTTGCGCAGCCTTCGGTTGTCACCCAAGTCCGTAAAAGCCCTCGACGACTGATAGTTTGTACGCGGACCAATTGTGGGAGCGGGCTTGCTCGCGAATGCGGAGTGTCAGTCACTGAATATGCTGGCTGGCCCACCGCATTCGCGAGCAAGCCCGCTCCCACATTTTGATTGGGTCCTGCCCCGCAAGATTCATCGTCCTGTCATCCCCATGCCGCTAAACCGTCATTGCCCGAGCCCATCCTGAACTCCCCTTACTCGCATTGGGAGACTCGAAATGGCTCGGCAATACGAAGAAAGCAACAGCACCGTCAAGACCCGCCGCCAGCAGGAAGACCAGCGCCGCATGGCCTTCCGTCGCGCAATTGAAGACCGCTGCGATCAGCGTCAATTGCAACAGAGCATCAGTGACTATCCGGAACTCCACTGGCAGGCACCCGCGGCTGCCCAGCGAAGCGTTCAGCCAGCGCGCTGATCTGCAGCCGCTCGCTGCGGATAAAGCCCAGGAATGCATGGGCCACCGGTGACAGGCGCTTGGCCTTGGCCTGCACCAGGCACCAACTGCGGTACAGCGGCAGTTCTTCCACCGGCAGCTCCCTGAGCCCGCCGGTGGCCAGTTCCAGGTTGACCGCGTGGCGCGTCAGCAGCGCCACGCCCAACCCAGCGGTCACGCACTCGCGCTGCGCCTCGGCCGAAGACACTTCCACCGTCTGGGTGAAGTGCACGCGCTTCTCCTTGAAATACTCTTCGCACGCCATCCGCGTCCCGGACCCCGGCTCGCGCAACAGCAGCGTGTAAGGCTCAAGGTCCTGCAGGCGCAACGGCCCTTGATGGCTCAGCGGATGATCGTGGGGCGCCACCGCGACAATCGGGTTGTTCAGGAACGGCAGGAATTCCAGGCCCATGTCCTGGGGCACCATCGACATGATCACCAGGTCGTCGCGGTTGTCTGAAAGCCGGCGAATCACCTGGGCGCGGTTGACCACCGTCAGGTGCAGGTTGACCTCCGGATGCTGGCGCTTGAAGGCGGCAAACAGGTGCGGCACGAAGTACTTGGCGCTGGATTCCACCGCCAGTTTCAGCTGGCCCTGCAATGAGCCCTGCATGTCGGAGAGTTGCATATCGAGGTTTTCCAGGCGGCCGAAAATGTCCCGGCTGGCCCGTTGCAAGGCTTCAGCAGCTTCAGTCATATAGAGCTTTTTGCCGACGTAATCGAACAATGGCTGGCCCAGCAGCTCTTCCAGCTGCTTGATTTGTAGGCTAACGGCCGGTTGCGTGAGGGACATTTCCTCGGCTGCGCGGCTGTAGGAACGCAAATCACAGACTTCATTGAAAATCTGCAATTGACGCAATGTCATACGCATCAATGACTTACGCATAGTTCAAGCACTCCCGCCGACCCTTGATGCGACGACTATAAGTCTTTGCTTATACACAACCCAATAATTATTGATTTTTGTTAATCCCTGCAGGGGCATAGTGTGTGTCACGCGACTGCCATGAAACATTTGGTCACGCGCCGACCCGCTTCCAGGGTCGAAGTAGGTAGCAATCGGCTCAAGGGAATTTCCAAGTGATAAAAAAGATCCTGATCGCCAACCGTGGTGAGATTGCCGTACGTATCGTGCGTGCCTGCGCCGAGATGGGCATTCGTTCGGTCGCGGTCTATTCCGATGCCGATCGCCATGCCCTGCATGTAAAGCGTGCAGATGAAGCCCACAGCATCGGTGCCGAGCCATTGGCCGGTTACCTGAACCCGCGCAAGCTGGTGAACCTGGCGGTGGAAACCGGTTGCGACGCGCTGCACCCCGGCTACGGCTTCCTCTCGGAAAACGCTGAGCTGGCAGACATTTGCGCCGAACGTGGGATCAAGTTCATCGGCCCGTCCGCAGAAGTGATTCGCCGCATGGGCGACAAGACTGAAGCCCGCCGCAGCATGATCAAGGCCGGCGTACCGGTGACCCCGGGCACCGAAGGCAACGTTGCCGACATCGCTGAAGCCCTCACCGAAGGCGACCGCATTGGTTACCCGGTGATGCTCAAGGCCACCTCCGGTGGTGGCGGTCGCGGTATCCGTCGCTGCAACAGCCGTGAAGAACTCGAACAAGCCTTCCCCCGGGTAATTTCCGAAGCCACCAAGGCCTTCGGTTCGGCGGAAGTGTTCCTGGAAAAATGCATCGTCAATCCCAAGCACATCGAGGCGCAGATCCTCGGTGACAGCTTCGGCAATGTGGTGCACCTGTTCGAGCGCGATTGCTCTATCCAGCGCCGTAACCAGAAGCTGATCGAAATCGCCCCTAGCCCCCAGCTGACCCCTGAACAGCGCGCCTACATCGGCGACCTGTCGGTGCGCGCGGCCAAGGCCGTGGGCTACGAGAACGCCGGCACCGTGGAGTTCCTGCTCGCCGAGGGCGAGGTGTACTTCATGGAGATGAACACCCGGGTGCAGGTGGAACACACCATTACCGAAGAAATCACCGGCATCGACATTGTGCGTGAGCAGATCCGCATTGCGTCGGGCCTGCCGCTGTCGGTCAAGCAGGAAGACATTCAGCACCGGGGTTTTGCGTTGCAGTTCCGCATCAACGCCGAAGACCCGAAGAACAACTTCCTGCCCAGCTTCGGCAAGATCACCCGTTACTACGCACCCGGCGGTCCCGGCGTGCGTACCGACACGGCGATCTACACCGGCTACACCATCCCACCGTTCTACGACTCGATGTGCCTGAAGCTGGTGGTGTGGGCGTTGACCTGGGAAGAAGCCATGGACCGCGGCCTACGCGCCCTGGATGACATGCGCCTGCAAGGCGTGAAGACCACCGCCGCCTATTACCAGGAAATCCTGCGCAACCCGGAATTCCGCAGCGGCCAGTTCAACACCAGTTTTGTGGAAAGCCACCCTGAGCTGACCAACTACTCGATCAAGCGCAAACCCGAAGAGCTGGCCCTGGCCATCGCCGCCGCCATCGCCGCCCACGCAGGCCTGTGAGGAATATAAGAATGAGCAAGAAGATCTTCGTAACCGACACCATCCTGCGCGACGCCCACCAATCGTTGCTGGCAACCCGCATGCGCACCGACGACATGCTGCCGATCTGCGACAAGCTCGACAAAGTCGGCTACTGGTCCCTGGAAGTCTGGGGCGGCGCGACCTTCGACGCCTGCGTACGCTTCCTGAAAGAAGACCCGTGGGAGCGCCTGCGCAAACTGCGCGCGGCGTTGCCCAACACGCGCCTGCAAATGCTGCTGCGTGGCCAGAACCTGTTGGGCTACCGCCACTACAGCGACGATGTGGTCAAAGCCTTCGTAGCCAAGGCCGCCGTCAACGGCATCGACGTGTTCCGCATCTTCGACGCGATGAACGACGTGCGTAACCTGCGAGTGGCCATCGAAGCGGTAAAAGCCGCCGGCAAACATGCCCAGGGCACCATCGCCTACACCACCAGCCCGGTGCACACCATCGAGGCGTTCGTGGCCCAGGCCAAGCAAATGGAAGCCATGGGTTGCGACTCGGTGGCGATCAAGGACATGGCCGGCCTGCTGACACCATACGCCACCGGCGAGCTGGTCAAGGCGCTGAAGGCCGAGCAGAGCCTGCCGATCTTCATCCACTCCCACGACACTGCGGGCCTGGCTTCGATGTGCCAGCTCAAGGCCATCGAAAACGGTGCCGACCATATCGACACCGCCATTTCCAGCTTCGCCTGGGGCACCAGCCACCCGGGTACCGAGTCGATGGTCGCGGCCCTCAAAGGCAGCGAATTCGACACCGGCCTCAGCCTGGAACTGCTGCAGGAAATCGGTTTGTACTTCTACGCTGTGCGCAAGAAGTACCACCAGTTCGAAAGCGAATTCACCGCCGTCGACACCCGCGTGCAAGTCAACCAGGTACCGGGCGGGATGATTTCCAACCTGGCCAACCAGCTCAAAGAGCAGGGCGCGCTGAACCGCATGAGCGAAGTGCTGGCCGAAATCCCGCGGGTTCGTGAAGACCTTGGCTTCCCGCCGCTGGTCACCCCGACTTCGCAGATCGTTGGTACCCAGGCGTTCTTCAACGTGCTGGCCGGCGAGCGCTACAAGACCATCACCAACGAAGTGAAGCTGTACCTGCAAGGCGGCTACGGCAAGGCGCCGGGCACCGTGAATGAAAAACTGCGGCGCCAGGCCATCGGCAGCGAAGAGGTGATCGACCATCGCCCGGCAGATCTGCTGAAGCCGGAAATGACCAAGTTGCGCGGCGAAATCGGCGCGTTGGCCAAGTCCGAAGAAGACGTACTGACCTACGCGATGTTCCCGGACATCGGGCGCAAATTCCTTGAAGAGCGCGACGCTGGCACCTTGAGCCCTGAAGTGCTGTTGCCGATTCCTGAAGCCGGCGGCGTGGCCCGTGCCGGTGGCGAAGGTGTGCCGACCGAGTTCGTGATCGACGTGCACGGCGAAAGCTATCGCGTGGACATCACCGGGGTGGGCGTCAAGGCCGAAGGCAAGCGCCACTTCTACCTTTCCATCGACGGCATGCCGGAAGAAGTGGTGTTCGAGCCGCTCAACGAGTTTGTCAGCAGTGGCGGCAGCAAGCGCAAGCACGCCACCGCGCCAGGCCATGTCAGCACGGCGATGCCGGGCAACATCGTCGACGTGCTGGTCAAGGAAGGCGACGTGGTGAAGGCCGGCCAGGCTGTGTTGATCACTGAAGCGATGAAGATGGAGACCGAAGTACAGGCGTCGATCGCCGGCAAGGTCACCGCCGTACACGTGGCCAAGGGCGACCGGGTCAACCCGGGTGAAATCCTGATTGAAATCGAAGGCTGATCAACAGCCTTCGAAACTACCGCTTAAACCTCGGGGGGGCATGTGCCCCCTTTTTTTTCGCCCGCAATAATCAGAACGCCAGGGTCCACTGGCCCAGCAAACCCTGGTTACGGCTGTGGGTGCCGACCTCGGCGGTATAGGCCAGGCCCACGGTGTGCCGGGTCGACAGCGCCAGGTCCACTCCGGTGTGCAGCGCCAGGCTGTCGCGGTCCAGGGAGGTGCCTTCGATGGTGAAGTCACTGTTGAAGCCCGGCCGTTTTACCCACGCGGAGGACTGGCGCACGGTGCTGCTCACGTCACCGTAGAGGTGCTTCCAGCCTGTGCTCAGGTGCGGCTTGAGGGCCATCTGGTTGTCCAGCGTAAAGGCACTGGCCAGGCGCAAGCCGAAGGTGCTGCTGAGGTTTTCCTGGGTCTGGGCGCCGACATTCAGCGCTGTAAAGCCGCCTTTTTCCTTGTAGCGGTCGCGGTGATAGCGCTGGTAGCCGATCCCCGCATAGGGTTCGACGCTGAAACTGCCCTTGTCCAGTTGATAGCCCAGCTCGGCGAAAGCGTTCTGGCTTTGGGCGTTGTATTTGCCTTTGGACTGCTCGCGGCGCTCAACGAAATCAAAGTCTACGGTGCGTTGGGTTTGGCCGGCATGGCTGCTGTAGATCGCCCCCAGGCGCAATGCAAGGGGGCCGTCCTGACGCACGGCGTAACCGCCGAGGTGCCAGCTGTCCAATTCGCCCTTGAAGCGTTTGGCGTTCAGGTCGCTGGCGGACTTGGCGCCCATCACACCCACCCGCCAGGCATCGTCCACTGCCCAGTCGCCGCCCAGCATCAGGCCTTGGGTGTGTTGCTGCAGGCCCACGCTACCGTGCTGTCCTTCAAGCTTGCCAGCGTTGCCCAGGGCCTGGAACCATACGTGGCCATTACCTTCGGCATCCGTAAGGTTGCGTTCGTCGCCTGTCCGGCGCATGACTGAAAGCAGGCTGCTGTTGAGCTGTTTCATGCTGTCTTGAGTGGCGGCGCCAAGGTTGGCGTTCTGGCTGCCTGCCAGTTGCTCCAGAACTGCACCCACACGGCCCGGTGCCAGCCTGCCAAGTTCCCGGGCGATATTGTCCAGTTCGTACTCTTGCCACTCATTGAGTTCGCCCGACTTGATGAGGGTGTCCACGGCAGAGTCCAGTACGCGGGCAACCTGCTGGCCGTTACGGGTGGTGGCGTGGTCGGTAAAGTTAAAGTCGGGAGTGGGCTTGGGTGGCTTGGGGCGCTGGTGGCCTTGCTGGCCGGCCTCTGGCGCCGGGATGAACCACTCGCTGTCTGGATCGATGTCCCCTCGCGCCTGGACGAATTGAGCGTTGGTGGCACCCAGCGCGAAGGTGATGGCGAGTGCGAGTTGTTTCTGAAGGAGTGGCATGCAGGTCCGACCTCTTGATGTATGAGGTCGGGAAATCTAGCGGGGTAAAGGGCGGATAAATGTCAGGCCATCCACCCTTTGCCTGCCAGAGATGTCTCTAGTGGGCCGCGATTAAAAACTCATCTGCCATTGCCCGATCAGCCCGTGATTGCGGCTGTTACTGCCTATTTCGCCGCTGTAGCCCACGCCGAGGGTATGGCGTGCCGACAGGCCTACATCCAGCCCGGCTTCCAGCAACAGGCTGTCGCGGTCCAGGGCGCTGCCTTCGACGTTGAACGCGGTGCCGCCCATCAGGAAGGCCTGGCGGGTGCTGCTGTCTACGTCGCCGTAGGTGTGCTTCCAGCCGGCGCTGACCCGCGGTGTGAGACTGATGCCGTTGTCCAGCTGGCTCAAGTGCGCCAGGCGCAGGCCGAAGGTGCTGCTGAAATTGTCCTGGGTTTGCCCTTCGACATGCAGGGCGGCGGCGCCGCCTTTTTCGTTGTAGCTGTCGCGGTGGTAGCGCTGGTAGCCGAGGTTGGCGAACGGCTCGGCGCTCAGGCGCCCGCTGCCCATGGCATAACCCAGTTCGGCGAAGGCTTGTTGGCTGTCGGCGTCGTAGTCACCTTTGGGTCGATCGTTGAAACCGTCAAAGGCCACCGTACGTTTACTGTCTCCCTGGTGCCCGCTGTACGCAGCACCCAGGCGCAAGGCCAGCGGTCCGCTCTGGCGCATGGCGTAGACGCCGGCGTGCCAGCTGTCGACGCTGCCGTCGACGCCGGTGGTGTCCAGGTCGGTCTTCGAATAACCGCCCAGCACGCCCACGCGCCAGTCCGAATCGAGCGCCCAATCGGCCCCCAACACGCTGCCTTTGGTGCGCTGGGTCAGGCCATTGCTGCCGTGGTCGCCGTCGAGCTTGCCGTAGCTGCCGATACCTTGCAGCCACAGGCGGCCCCGGGCATTGGGATCGTTGAGGTTGCGGGCTTCGGCGGGTACGCCGGTGGCGGCCAGTACGGGTGTGTCTTTTTGATCAAGGCCCACCAGCAGTCCGGCACCGCCGCCCAGTTGGTGCATGGCGTTCAACATGCTGTTGCCGACCTGGGCGCTGGCGCCGAGGGTGGCACTGGTCAGGTTGGCGGTGCTGCTGCCGGCCAATTGCTCGATGGCGGCACCGGCGCTGCTGTTGGTGGTGTTGAGCAAGGCGTTGTACAACGCGTTGTTCTTGCCCAGGCTCGCCAGGGCGTTGGCGGCGCGGGTGCCGTTGCCGGTGTTGGCGAACTGATTGAACGCCACGTCATTGCGGGAATAGGTCAGGCCGACCTGGGTAGGGCTGTAATCCAGGGTGGGGGTGAGGAAGGCATAGTCGCTGGTGACCTTGCCGAACGTGCCATTGATGCTGCCGGCCTGCAGTACCGTGTAGTGGCTCTGCCACGGGTAGGTGCCGGTGCCGGGATTGACCGCCAGGGTCGCGCCATTCAGGTACGCGGTGCCGCCGACCTGGACCGGTGCGCTGCTGCCGTCGGCATTCACGCCATAGGCCAGGGTCGAGCCGCTGGTCATCGTCAGGTCGCGGGTGATGCTGGCGGTGCCGAGGGCGGTGTTGGTCTGCAAGGTGCCTTTGACCAACAGGCTGCCGACACTGCCGCCACCGGCATAGATACCGCCTTCATCGACGGTCAGGTTGCCAGCGATCCCACCCTGGTTGATCAGCTTGGCGCCGCTGAAAATCTCGCCGCCGTCGCTGAAGTCGCCGCTGCCGGTGAGGGTCCAGGTGCCTTGCTTCACGTCCAGCCATTCGAAGTTGCGGCTGTCGCCGAAACTGCCGCCGGCGGCGTCGTCCATGATCACGCGGTCATATCCGGTGCCGCCATCCACCACGCCGACAAAGCGGCTGCCGCCGAGCAGGGTCAGCGTGTCATCGCCGCCGCCCAAATCCAGGGCCAGGCCGTTGCTGCCGCTGATCAAGCCGGCGTTGACCACCGTGTCGGCAAACTCGCCGACGAACTTCACGCCAAAGCCGTTCAGGCCCTGAATGGTGCCATGGTTGATCAGGGTGGTTGCAGCAAGTCCCGGGCCGTCGCTGCCGTCGTCCACCAGCACCGCGTTGTTGGCACCGCTTACCAATGCACCCACGCCGTTGAACACGTAGCCACCGCCGAGGGCGATGCCTTCGCTGCCGTTGGCAAAGCCGTTCTTGTCGACACCGCCGGCGCCGACGCCCTGGATGATGCCGTAGTTTTCAATGTGGGCGATCTTGTCGATGTCCACGCCGTCACCATCGCCGTCCGGCTGCAGTCCGGAGAATGCGCCGGTAATAGTGCCGTGGTTGATCACCGTGCCATCGCCGTCGGAACCAAAACCCGAGCCGTTGCGGCCGATTACCGTGCCGTAGTTGGTCAGCGTGGCGCCCAGGTCGGTGGTGATGCCGTGGCGGCCGCCGGAAATCAGGCCGTAGTTGGTCACCGTCACGCCGGTGGCGGAGTCGATGTCGACGCCATCGAACTTGTCGTCCCGGGAGAACGTGTCGCCGGTAGAAATCTCGCCGTAGTTGGTGAGGGTGGCATTACCGCCGGTTTTCATGCCGTCGCTGGCGTCGCCGCGAATCAGCCCGCCAAGACGGTTGATGATGGTGGTGCTGACGTTCGGGCTGCGGATCGCATCCAGGTCCAGCCCTTGGCCGGTGGCGGAGCGAATGGTGCCGCTGTTGTCGATCAACAGGCTGCCGCTGGCGAAATTGCTGTCGATGCGCAGCGCGTCGTTGGCGCCCTGGATCACGCCGCCGGCGCGGTTGTAGATGCTGTAGTTGCGCGTACCGGTGAGGCTGCCGCTGCTGTCGATGGCCCGGCCACCCGTGGAGGTAATGCTGCCGGAGTTGTCGATCACCACGCCATTACCGGTGGTGCCGTCCTTCAAGGTCACCGCGACTTTGGAGGTGGTGATACTGCCCGGTGCCGAAATCGTCAACGAGTCACTGCCACCCAGGGTTTGCCCGGTGGTGGTGGGCGTGTCGATCTGCAGCGTCTTGGTTGGCGTGGGCGCCGCATCGACAAAACCGCTGCTGACCAGCAGGCCGAGAGTGAGCGCAAGGCGCTGGGGCGAAGGGGGCATGGCGGGCGACCTTGTTTTTGGAAAAGAGTCGACCTGTATAGCGGAGGTTTTTTACAGAATGATGGCGAGGAGGTGACGGGGATTGAAATGAGCCTGACGGTTGAAGAACGAACCCGGTTGATCGAAAGCATTCAGGATGCATTGGCCGAGGGAACGCTGGAAATAGCCGAGGCGGTACGCCGGCTGCGAACGGAAGTCACTGGGCTGCATCAGAGCCAGTTTGCCAAGATGTGCAAAATCTCCGTACGCACGCTGGTACATATCGAACATGGCGAGGGCAATCAGACGCTGAAGTCGTTGAACGCAGTGTTCAGGCCGTTTGGGTTGAAGATGGGAGTTGTGAAGGTTCGCAGAAGCTTGTAGGAAAAGGCGATGGCGTGGTGTTTGATCTATAGATGCTCGCCTATTCGCCTCGGCTGAGCACAAGGCCCGGATACGCTGAAGATACAATGTGGGAGCCGGGCTTGCCCGCGATGACGGTGGGTCAGTTGATACATTCGTGACTGATACACCGCTTTCGCGAGCAAGCCCGCTCCCACATTTGTCAGGGGGTGGCAGGGTGGCTTAGGTACGGCACTCCACCAGCGTTTTCAACTGTCCCGAACCGGTCTGGTTGGCATCTGACAGCCACCGCTCAAACCCCGCCCCAATCGCCGGCCATTCCCCATCCAGGATCGAGTACCACGCCGTATCCCGGTTGCGGCCCTTGACCACGGTGTGCTGGCGAAACACCCCTTCAAAACTGAAACCCAAACGCTCGGCGGCGTTTTTGGAGCGGGCGTTGGCGTTGTTGCACTTCCACTCCAGGCGACGATTGCCCAGCTCAAACGAGTGCCTGGCCAGCAGGTACACCGCCTCGGTGCTTTTCGGTGAACGTTGCATCGGGGCGCCGAAGGTTACGTGGCCGATTTCAATGCGGCCTTGCTCGGGCACGATGGACATCAGGCTGAGGATGCCTTGCACCTCGCCGCTGGCCTTGTCGATCACACTGAAGAAGTACGGGTCGCTGTGGGACGCGTGGTTGTTCAGCCAGGCGTCGAAGGCGGCGCGCTCGGGGAATGGGCCGTAAGGCAAATAGTCCCACAGCTTCGGATCCGCGCCGGGGCCTTGCAGGGCGTTGAACAGGTCATCGCTATGGCGGGCGGGGTCGAGTTTTTCCAGGCGCACGAAGCGCCCTTCGATAAGGGTGACGGTGGGCGCCGGGACACCTTTCCAGTCGGCCAATGATGTCGTCATGCTGTGCTTCTCCTTAAAAAAGACCTTTGCGAAACTGGATAAAACCGGGGCGTTCGGCGATGCGTTCGTACAGCTGGATGGCGGTGGCGTTGGTCTCGTGGGTCAGCCAGTGGACCTTGCAGCAACCGTCGGCCTTGGCGGTGGCGTAGACGAATTCGATCAGCTTGCGGCCGACGCCGGTGCCGCGCTGGGCCGGATCTACCAGCAAATCCTGCAGGTAGCAGGAGTTCTCGATGCTCCAGTTGGAACGGTGGTAGATGAAATTGACCATGCCTACGGCCTTGCCGTCCTGCCAGGCCAGGGCCGAGTGGGTCGGCTCATTGGCGTCGATCAAGCGTTGCCAGGTGTTCTGGCTGACGGCGTCGGGCAGCTCGGTGTTGTAGAAGCGCAGGTAGGCTTGCCACAGGGGCAACCAAGCGGCGTAGTCGGCGGCGCTGACCTGGCGGATTTCGATCTGGCTCATGATGGCTCCTTGGGAATAAAGCGGGCGAGGGTCTGGTCGCGTACGTCGGTGCTGGCGGCCAGGCCGTCGCGAACGCCGGCGATGTCCGCCGGGCTGCGGTTCTGGCTGAGTTTGCGTTTGCCTTCCAGGCGTTGGATCGGCAGGGCAAAGCCGACGATGGCCTTGAGCATGCCGTCGATGTAGTCGGCCGGGGCGTCGCTGACTTTCCAGGGTTGGGCGCGATTGCCTTCATGGCGGTCGGTGAGGGCGCTGACCAGTTCGAGCAGGCGCTCGGCGTCGGTGAACACTTCGCCGGTGCCGTATGCGTGTACCGCGATGTAATTCCAGGTCGGCACCACTTTGCCGTGTTCGGCCTTGGCCGGGTAGAACGACGGGCTGATGTAGGCCTCGGCCCCGGCAAAAATCACCAGGGCCTCGCCGCCATTTTGCAGGTCCTGCCATTGGCGATTGGCCTTGGCCATGTGCCCGTAAAGGGTGCCGTTGGGCCCTTCATCCGGGTTGAGCAGCAGCGGCAAATGGCTGGCTTGCAGGCCTTGTTCGCCCAAGGTCACCAGTTGCGCCAGGCGCGTGTGCTGGATCAGTTGCTGGATTTCAGGCAAGTCATCGAGGGCAAAGGCGCGTGGTGTGTACATGAAGATTTTCCTTGGCGAATGCTTGCATCCTAGGCAGGCTATTGGTTCGTTGTAAGAGCCATCTACAGTCAATTTTATAGGTCCAATTCCATGCCTGCGTTAGAACCACCGCTCTCGTTCAACCCGGCGGGTATCGAGTTGGACCGCCGCCAGGGACTCACCCGCCAGCTCTATCAGGCGCTGCGCCAGCGGGTACTGGATGGCCGGTTAGTCAGTGGCACCCGGCTCCCCGCCAGCCGTGACCTGGCGGCGGCACTGTCGATCTCGCGCAACAGTGTGGTTCGCGCCTACGACCAACTGTACGCCGAAGGATTTATTGAGGGCCGCGTGGGTGATGGCACCTATGTGGCGCAATTGCCGCAGACACCGACGGCCGCAAAAAAACTATCCACAAAAGTGTCCACAGGGTTATCAACAGGCTTATCCCCAGGTTTATCCACAAAACGGCCGGAGTTACCTGTGTTTTCGTCCAGTCAAGTTATCCACAGCGGTGCGCTGGCGCGGGTGGAAAACAATCATTTGGCGCTTCCGCCCAGTGGTCCGCCGAGGGCTTTCAGGGTGGGCGTACCGGCTTTCGATCTGTTCCCGTTTGACGTGTGGGCCAAGCTGAATGCGGCTTTCTGGCGCAAGCCGGACTTGCAGCAGTTGTGTTACGGCGACCCGGCGGGCGACGCGCGCCTGCGTGGATTGATTGCGGCCTATCTACGCAGTTCTCGCGGCATGCAGTGCACGGCTGAGCAAATAGTGATCACCAGTGGCGCGCAGCAGGCAATCAGCCTTTGTGCACAGCTGCTGGTGGAGCCCGGCGATGAGGTTGCCATCGAGAATCCGGGGTATCGGGCAGCAGGCCATGCGTTCGCGGTGGCGGGTGGCCAATTGCATGGCGTGACGGTGGACAGCGAGGGCATCGACTGCGCTGCCTTGAACCGCCTCGGCGGTTGCCGCCTGGCCTACGTCACCCCGTCCCATCAATACCCCACCGGCGTGGTGATGAGCCTGGCCCGGCGCCTGGAACTGCTGGCCTGGGCCGAGCGTACGGGCGGCTGGATCGTCGAGGATGACTACGACGGTGAGTACCGCTACAGCGGCGCGCCCCTGGCGCCACTGGCGGCCCTCGATCGCACGGGGCGGGTGCTGTATGTCGGGACTTTCGGCAAGGTGGCCTTTCCGGCGCTGCGCCTGGGCTACCTGGTGTTGCCGGTCGGCCTGGTCCAGGCCTTTGCCCGGCGCCGCGCGGTGGACGTGCGCCACTCGGAAGTCAGCACCCAGGCGGTGATGGCGGAGTTCATGGCGACCGGGCATTTCCAGCGCCATGTACGCCGCATGCGCCGCGCCGCGCAGAGCCGGCTCAATGCGCTATTGGCCGAGTGGCCCGCCGACATTGAAGGCGTTGGCCGCCTGCCGTCGGTGGCGGCCGGGCTGCACCTGACCGTGCGGGTCGACAGCCTGGCGCGGGAACAGGCGCTGATCCAACAGGCGGCGGCGGTGGGTGTGGAGGTCAATGGCTTGAGCAGCTATTGGCTGCCGGAGTCACTCACGCCGCAGGATCAGCGTGCCGGATTGGTGTTGGGGTTTGCTGCCGTGCCCGAGGCGCAGATCAGCCAGGCGTTGAAGCGCTTGGGCCAGGTTTGGCGCGCGCCGGTTGCGCACTGAGGCGCAACCGGCGGCAACCGATCAGGTGCCGGACTTGATCTTGGTCCAGGCGCGGGTCCTGGCTCGTTCGGCGTCACGTCCCAGGGGCTTGAGGGTATACAGCGTGGCCATGGCCGCCTCGGTCGGGTACAGGTTGGGGTTGTTGCGAATCGCCGGATCCACCAACCCGGTGGCGTCCTTGTTGGGGTTGGGGTAACCGACAAAATCGCTGATCGGCGCGATCACGCCCGGTTGCAGCAGGTAGTTGATAAAGGCGTAGGCGTCTTCCGGGTCCTTGGCGCCTTTGGGGATCGCGAGCATATCGAACCAGATTGGCGCACCTTCTTTCGGCAGGCGCATGTCCACGGTCACACCGTTCTTGGCTTCCTTGGCGCGGTTGGCGGCCTGGGAGAAGCTGCCGGAATAGCCGACCGCCACGCAGATGTCGCCGTTGGCAATGTCACCCATGTACTTGGACGAGTGGAAATAGGTGATGTACGGGCGGATCTTCATCAGCAGTGCTTCGGCTTTGACATAGTCCGCCGGGTTGCTGCTGTTGGGGTCCAGGCCCAGGTGTTGCAATGCCAAGGGCAGGATTTCCGACGGCGAATCCAGCAGCGCCACGCCGCATTGCTTGAGCTTGCTGATGTTCTCGACGTTGAAGATCAGGTCCCAGCTGTCCACGGGGGCGTTCGCCCCCAGCGCGGCCTTGACCTTGTCCGGGTTGAAGCCGATCAGGATGGTGCCGTACATGTAGGGCACGGCGAATTTATTGCCGGGGTCGTTGGCCTCGATCAGCTTCATCAACTTGGGATCGAGGTGGTTCCAGTTGGGCAGTTTGCTGCGGTCCAGCGGCTGGAACACCGAGGCTTCGATCTGCTTGGCCAGGAACACGTTGGAGGGCACGACCACGTCATAGCCGGAGTTGCCGGTCAGCAGCTTGGCCTCCAGGGCTTCGTTGGTGTCGAAGATGTCGTAGACCAGCTTGACGCTGGGGTTCTGCGCCTTGAAATCCTCCAGGGCCTTGGGCGTGATGTAGTCGAACCAGTTGTAGACCCGCAGGGTTCTTTCTTCGGCGTGCGCGGCCCCGCTCAGCACGGCGGCGCAGAGGACGAGATGCTTGAGCATGTTCATTGGGCGAATCCCTCAAAACCTTCGAGAACGTTGACGGCATTGATGCCGATTTCTTCCACGGCGTAGCCGCCTTCCATCACAAACAGCGTCGGTTTGCCGAGGCGGGCGATTCGCGCACCCATCGCCAGGTAGTCGGGGCTGTCGAGCTTGAACTGGGAGATCGGGTCGTCCTTGAAGGTGTCGACGCCCAGCGAGACCACGATGATGTCGGCGCCGTAGCGCTCGATATCCCCGCAGGCCTGCTCCAGCGCGGCGCTCCAGCGGTCCCAGCCAGAACCTGCGGGCAACGGATAGTTGAAGTTGAAACCCTCACCGGCGCCTTCGCCCAACTCGTCGGCGTAGCCCAGGAAGAACGGAAATTCCGCCTCCGGATGGCCGTGGATCGAGGTGAACAGCACATCGTCGCGCTCGTAGAAAATCGACTGGGTACCGTTGCCGTGGTGGTAGTCCACGTCGAGGATGGCCACCTTTGTGTGGCCCTGGTCGAGAAACGCCTGGGCTGCGATGGCCGCGTTGTTGAGGTAGCAATATCCGCCCATCAAGTCGCTGGCGGCGTGGTGCCCGGGCGGACGGCACAGGGCGAAGGCACTGCGGGCGCCTTGCTGGATCGCCTGTTGCGCGGTGAGAGCGACTTGCGCCGCGCTGTAGGCCGCTTGCCAGGTGCCGGCGGTGATCGGCGCGCCGCCGTCGAAACTGTAATAGCCGAGCTGGCCGTGCAGGCTGGTGGGGATGACCCGGCGCAAGGTGCGTGCGGGCCAGGTGTAGGGCAGCAAGTCTCCGTCCTGGCCAAATGCCGTCCAGCGTTGCCAGGCGCCTTTGAAGAAGTCCAGGTACGCGGGGCTGTGAATACGTTGCAGCGGCGCCAGGCCAAAATCCTCAGGCGCTTGCACCGGGCCCAGTTCGCGGTCCTTGACCCGTTGCAACACATGGTCGGCGCGCGCGGGCATTTCAAAACAGGGCATCAGTTGCCCGTCCATCAACTCGCACCGGCCATGGTGCAGGTGGTGATCGTCCGAGTAGATCGTCAGCATATTGTTGTTCTCCGCAGGCTGAATCGGTGAGTCCAGTCTTGCGGCGGGTGGGATTAATGAGAATGGCAGGAGCGGCCAAAAGGGGATAAATATGGCCAAAGTGTGTGACCGCAATTCGCCCCGAAATGGCGCGGCCGTGCCCCAGCAAGTGGCTTCAGGGGCGGAACTGGCTGGGTGCGACGCCGCTCCAGCGAACAAAGGCGTGACGGAAACTCGCGGTTTCGCTGAAGCCCAGCGCCTCGGCAATTCGGTAAATGGGCAGCTCATCCTCGCCCAGCAATCGCTTGGCCCGCTCGAAGCGTAGCTCGTCCAGCAACTCCTGATAGCTGCAGCCCAAGTCATGCAGGTGCCGGCGTAGCGTGCGCGGGGAGCAGTTCATCTGCTCGGCCAGGCCGTCGAGGCCCGGCGCGGCGCTGAGTTGGCTGGCGAGCAGGTGGCGAATCTTGCCCAGCCAGGCCTGGCGCCCGGTGAACTCGGTGTTTTGCTTGCGGCAGCGCTCAGCCATGGCCTGGTGGGTGACGGCGTCGGCTAATGGCAGGGGCTGGTCCAGCCAGCTTCGGTCGAAGGCAAACGCGTTGGCGATGGCGCCGAATTGCAGCGGGCAGGCAAAGATTTCGGCGTACCGTGCGCGGTAATCCGGGGCGTCGTGTTCAAAGCGCGCCGCAAGCAGCGGCAGGGCATGCCCCAGCAGGTCGTCGCAGATCACCTTCAACGAGGCCAGGCAGAGTTCGACGTTGAACGTTTCCAGCGCCGGATTTTCCCGGTAATCCGCGGCGCTGAACCAGATGCGCGTGCCGTCTTCCTCAAGGTCCAGCTCGAAAAGTGTTCCCAGCAGCGCCGGATACCGCAGCGCCAGGCGCAAAGCGTCACCGAAGGTGGCACTGGTGAGCAGTGCGTAACCGAGCATGCCATAGGAAGAAACGTGCATTTGCCGGCCCAGCTCCAGGCCGATATCCCGGCGCAGGGCCACGGCGTTGGCGCACACGCGCATCTCCTGGTTGGTGGTGATGCGGGTGTCGGCGCGGCTCAAGTCCGCCGCGCAGATACCGCTGCCGGCCAGCAAGGCCTCGGCGGGTTGGCCTTCGGCCTTGAAGGTATTGAGCACCAACGAGACGGCATTGAGGGTGGTGAGGTGAGAGTGCAGCATGGGGGCTTCCAGCCAGGGGATGGCTGGAAGAGGAGCAAGTTATATGCCGGTCAGCTCAGTTCGCCGCACAGGTCGAGTTCGACCAGGCGGCGGATTTCGGCGATGTCCAGCCCGGCGCCGATCAAGGCATTGAGCTTGCCGAACGCGGCTTCACGGGTCATCCCGCCACCCGACAACACCCCGACGCCCCGCAAGCGGCTGCCGGCCTCGTACACGTCCAGCTCCACACCGCCTTCATGGCATTGGGTGATTGCCACCACGACCACGCCGTTATCCTGCGCGCGCTGCAGGCTGGCGAGGAACTGCGGGTTGTCGCTCGGTCCGGTGCCGCTGCCGAAGCATTCCAGCACCAGCGCCTGGATGCCGCTGTCGATCAACGCGTCCAATTGCGCGGCGGCGATGCCCGGCACCAGTGGCAGCACACCCACATTGGCCAGCGCCTTGGCCTGGCGGTAATGCAGCGCCGCCGGAACCAACTCGGCTTGGGCGACGCCGCCGTTACGCTGCAACGCGGCAAACGGGTGGCGACCAAAACTGCGGATTTTCGCGCAACGGGTCGGGGCCATCAGTGCACCGTGGAAGTACAGTTGCACGCCAGGCGCCAGGCCTTGGCTCAGGGCTGCCAACGCACCGCTGACGTTTTCCCAGGCATCGCTGTCGGGCACACCGGCCGGCAGCATCGAGCCGGTAAACAGCACCGGCGCGGGCAGGCCCAGCAGTTGGAAACTCATGGCCGCGGCGCTGTAGGCCAGGGTGTCGGTGCCGTGCAGCACCAGTACGGCGTCGCAACCCTCGTCCACCGCCTCAACCACGGCGGCGCGCAGGCGCTGCCAATAGGCGGGGGTCATGTTCGCACTGTCGATCAGCGGGGACATTTCCCGAAAGCGCCAGGCTGGCATATTCAGTTGGGCGAGGGCTTCGCTCATGCGCGCTTCAAACCCCGAAGCGGGGGCCAGGCCGTTGGCGCTGGCCTGCATGCCGATGGTGCCGCCGGTGTAGAGCACCATGACGTTGTTGGCTGGTTGCATTGAAGAATCTCCTGAACGAAAAACGCCGCCGGGCCCAGAGCATGCCCAAGGCCGGGCGGCGTGTCATCTATCTAGGTTTAGCGTTGCGCTTGAGCGTTCAGTTCTGCGGTCGCTTGAGCGGCTGGCTCAGGCTTCACCGGATTTGCCGGCCAGGCCTTGCGGTCCAGGTCCAGGTCCGGGAACTTGCTGGAATCAAACACCGGGGTCTTGATGCCCGCAGCACGCTGGCCGTCGTAGTCATTCAGGATGCGCATGGCGATCTTGAACAGGAACGCCAGGGCGAACAGGTTGACGAACGCCAGCATGGTCATGGTGATGTCGGCGAAGGCAAACACGGTGCTCAGGTTCTCGATGGAACCCCAGAAAATCAGCACCAGCACCAGCGCACGGTAGCCCATCAGCACCTTGCGGTTGTCGCCCACGATGAAGCGCAGGTTGCTCTCGCCGAGGTAGTAGTTGTACATGATCGAGGTGAACACGAACAACGCCAGGGCCACCGAGATGAACATCCGGCCCCAGTCACCCACCACCGCCGCCAGGGAGTTCTGGGTCAGGGCAATACCGTCGCCTTCAAAGCCCGGGGTGTAGAAGCCCGAGAGCAGGATCAGCAGCGCGGTGCAGGTGCAGATGACG
Source organism: Pseudomonas sp. I8001 (assembly GCF_013385345.1). Lineage (NCBI taxonomy): Bacteria > Pseudomonadati > Pseudomonadota > Gammaproteobacteria > Pseudomonadales > Pseudomonadaceae > Pseudomonas > Pseudomonas sp. I8001. Next base: position 558,106 of record NZ_JACAQC010000007.1, on the reverse strand, counting down.
AAGGTGTCGAGGAACACGCTGAACGCCTGAACCACGCCCTGGGCGATCGGGTGTTCAACCGAGGCGACTGCCGCCACGTTAGGCGCACTGCCCAGGCCGGCTTCGTTGGCGAACACGCCGCGTTTCACACCCATGATGATCGCGCTGCCCACCAGGCCACCGAAGGCCTGGTCGAGGCCGAAAGCGCTCTTGACGATGGTCGCGAGCATGGCTGGCACGTGGTCGAATTGCAGCACGATCACGTACAGGGTCACCGCGATGTAGACCAGGGTCTTGACCGGCACCAGCAGGTCGGCGATCGAGGCGATACGCTTGATCCCGCCGATGAACACCAGGCCCAGCAGCACCGCCAGGGCCAGGCCGGTGTAGGTGGTGTCGAGGCCAAACGCGTTGTTCAGCGAGTGGGTTACGGCGTGGGCTTGCAGGCCATTGAAGGCGAAGCCGAAAGTCACCAGCAGCAGGAACGCCATCACCATGCCCAGCCAGCGTTTGTGCAGGCCGTGCTGGATGTAATACGCCGGGCCACCACGGTAGGTGCCTTCAGCGTCGGTGCGTTTGTACAGTTGGCCGAGGGAGCACTCGATAAAGCTCGAAGACATGCCCACCAGTGCGGTGACCCACATCCAGAATACGGCGCCCGGGCCACCCAGGGTCACGGCAATGCCGACGCCTGCGATGTTGCCGGCACCCACGCGCCCGGCGAGGCTGAGCATCAGCGCCTGGAACGAACTGAGCTGGCCGGCGCTGCTTTTCAGGCTGTCGCGAAACACCGAAAACATGTGGAAAAAGTGACGCAACTGAACGAAACGCGAGCGGATCGTGAAGTAACCACCGAGCCCGACAATGAGCACGATCAATACTTTCCCTGAGAGGAAGTCGTTGATGACTTCTAGCATGGAGTGTTCCTCGCTGATTTTTCTAATGGCAAACGCAGGACGGTCCGACGCATCGCTCGGCACCAGGCAGTGCACGACGCTTCGACCCCAATCCTTTTGCGGGTGTTGTTATTCATGCGGTTTCGCGCTTCCCAGGGTCTCGTTACCGACGACCGCTGACGCGAAGAGGGGCGGCACTATACCTAGGAGTGGGTGATCCGTCTGCACGAGGCGATTAAAGGTTTCAGCCAAGGCGTTACGGGCAAGGCGGGTTTGTTGGGCGATCTTGGAGTTTTTATTGGCGTCATTTCACAACCTTGAGGCAAAAAAAAGGGCCTGAAGAACGAGCCTTCAGGCCCTCAAAAGGTGAGAGGTGTCTAGTCCCTCAACCTGGTGAGCGGTGCAACAAACGCTTAGGCCTTCAAGGGGACCAAACGTGGGGCAATCATGTTTTCGGGGCGCAGGATGTCGTCGAGCATGGCGTCGTCGAGCAAGCCTTCTTCGCGCACCAGTTCCAGCACGCCGCGGCCGCTTTCAAGGGCGATACGGGCGATGCGGGTGGCGTTTTCATAGCCGATGTACGGGTTCAGCGCGGTGACCAGGCCGATGGAGTGTTCCACCAGCTCGCGGCAGCGGGCTTCGTTGGCAGTGATGCCGACGATGCAGTGCTCGCGCAGCATGTCCATGGCGCGTTGCAGCAGGCGGATCGAGTCGAAGATCTTGTAGGCGATCAGCGGCTCCATCACGTTCAGTTGCAGCTGGCCGCCTTCGGCCGCGATGGTCAGCGCCAAATCGTTACCGATGATTTGGAACGCCACCTGGTTCACGGCTTCCGGGATCACCGGGTTGACCTTGCCGGGCATGATCGAGCTGCCTGGCTGACGCGCCGGCAGGTTGATTTCGTTGATGCCGGTGCGCGGGCCGCTGGACAGCAGGCGCAGGTCGTTGCAGATCTTCGACAGCTTCACCGCGGTACGCTTGAGCATGCCGGAGAACAGCACGAAGGCGCCCATGTCGGAGGTGGCTTCGATCAGGTCGGCAGCCGGTACCAGCGGCTGGCCGCTGATGGTCGCCAGGCGCTGGACGGCCAGGGCCTGGTAACGCGGGTCGGCGTTGATGCCGGTACCGATGGCGGTGCCGCCCAGGTTCACTTCGGTCAGCAGCTCAGGCGCCAGGGTCTTCAGGCGAGCCAGGTCTTCACCGAGGGTGGTGGCGAAGGCACGGAATTCCTGGCCGAGGGTCATCGGCACGGCGTCTTGCAGCTGGGTACGGCCCATTTTCAGGACGTGGCTGAATTCTTCACCCTTGGCAGCGAACGCCTGGATCAGGCTGTCGAGGCTGGCCAACAGCGCGTCGTGGCCCAGCAGCAGACCCAGGCGGATCGCGGTCGGGTACGCGTCGTTGGTCGACTGCGCCATGTTCACGTCGTTGTTGGGGTGCAGGTATTGGTATTCGCCCTTGCTGTGGCCCATGGCCTCCAGCGCGATGTTGGCGATGACTTCGTTGGCATTCATGTTGGTTGAAGTGCCAGCGCCGCCTTGAATCATGTCCACCACGAACTCTTCGTGGAAATCGCCGCGGATCAGACGGGCACAGGCTTCGCTGATGGCAGCGTGCTTGGCTTCGCTGAGTTGGCCCAGCTCGCGGTTGGCGTCAGCAGCTGCCTGCTTGACCATTGCCAGGCCGACCACCAATTTCGGGTAATGCGAAATCGGAACGCCCGAGAGACGGAAGTTGTTCACCGCTCGCAGGGTCTGGATGCCGTAATACGCTTGAGCGGGTACTTCGAGTACGCCAAGCAGGTCTTTTTCTGTGCGGAAAGATGCAGCGGAGGACATGACGGAAATCATCTCGATATGGACCCGGGCTAGGCCGGAACGCTGTGAATGCTAGGCTTGCAGGAGATTTTGGGCCAATGCTGTTAAACACTGGCCTATGCATAAACGGCATAATGTCGGTGTGACCCCGTTACCATGACGGACGTGTGTGCCAAAATGGTGCGTGCCCCGGGAGGATGTGATGAACCTTGAAAGCAAATGGCTGGAAGACTTTAGCGCCCTGGCTGCCACCCGCAGCTTCTCCCAGGCGGCTGAGCGGCGCTTCGTCACCCAGCCGGCGTTCAGTCGGCGCATCCGCAGCCTGGAGGCGGCGCTGGGGCTGACCCTGGTCAATCGCTCGCGCACGCCGGTCGAACTGACGGCGGCGGGGCAGTTGTTCCTGGTCACCGCGCGGACCGTGGTCGAGCAACTCGGCGAGGTGCTGCGCCACCTGCATCACCTGGAAGGCGGGCAGGGTGAAGTCATGCAAGTGGCGGCGGCGCACTCCCTGGCCCTGGGTTTCTTCCCGCGCTGGATCGCGCAGTTGCGCAACGAAGGACTGAACATTGCCACGCGGTTGGTCGCCACCAACGTGGGCGACGCCGTGCATGCGCTGCGCGAAGGCGGCTGCGATTTGATGCTGGCGTTCTACGACCCGGATGCGGCGATGCAGATGGACCCGGAGATCTTCCCGTCGCTGCACCTGGGCAACACCGAGATGCTGCCGGTGTGCGCCGCCGATGCCGACGGCAAGCCACTGTTCGACCTGGAAGGCGAGGGCAGTGTGCCGCTGCTGGCCTACAGCGCCGGAGCTTTCCTGGGGCGCTCGGTAAACCTGCTGCTGCGCCAGCGGGCGCTGCGCTTTACCACGATTTACGAAACGGCCATGGCCGACAGCCTGAAAAGCATGGCCCTTGAGGGCTTGGGCATTGCCTGGGTGCCGCAGTTGAGCGTGCGCGCCGAGCTGGCCCGGGGTGAACTGGTGGTGTGCGGCGGCCCGCAATGGCATGTGCCGCTGGAGATCCGGTTGTATCGCTGTGCGTTGGTGCGCAAGGCGAACGTGCGGTTGTTGTGGCGCAAGCTGGAAGGCGGCGCGGCGCAGAATACCTGAGCCCACACAGATCAAATGTGGGAGCGGGCTTGCTCGCGAAAGCGTAGTGTCAGTCAACCCATCTGTGGCTGATCCACCGCATTCGCGAGCAAGCCCGCTCCCACATTAGTTTTCTGGTGTGTTCGCTGACCTGGAAGTCAATAAAACCGCCTGTTTGAGGTGTAAGACAGATGGTCATTCCAGGGGCTGTTTATCTGCGTTATTACGGTATACTGCGCGGCCTTCGGCCGGTCCAACCGGCCTTAATTCGTACAACAAGCCACGCTGGATTTCCCGCGTGGCTTGTTGTTTTTTGACGCGCCTGCGGGCGCCCAGAGAGAAGAGGCACGACGATGAGTGCATTGGTTGGCGTGATCATGGGCTCCAAGTCCGATTGGTCCACCCTTAGCCACACCGCCGATATGCTGGAAAAACTCGGCATTCCCTACGAAGTGAAGGTGGTTTCCGCCCACCGCACTCCGGATTTGCTGTTCCAGTATGCCGATGAAGCAGAATCCCGTGGCATCGAGGTAATCATCGCCGGTGCCGGCGGCGCAGCTCACCTGCCAGGCATGTGTGCAGCCAAGACTCACCTGCCAGTGCTGGGCGTACCGGTGCAGTCGTCGATGCTCTCGGGCGTGGATTCGCTGTTGTCCATCGTGCAGATGCCCGCCGGTATTCCGGTGGCCACCCTGGCGATCGGCAAGGCCGGCGCGATCAACGCTGCCTTGTTGTCCGCCAGCATCCTCGGCGCCAAGCACCCGCAGTTCCACGCGGCGCTGAAAAAATTCCGTGCTGAGCAGACAGACAGCGTCCTGGACAATCCAGACCCACGCATTGCCTGAGGTGGTTGATTGATGAAAATCGGTGTAATCGGTGGCGGCCAACTGGGCCGCATGCTGGCCCTGGCGGGTACGCCGCTGGGGATGAACTTCGCTTTCCTGGATCCGGCACCAGATGCCTGCGCAGCTGCGCTGGGTGAACACCTGCGTGCGGACTACAGCGACCCGGATCACCTGCGCCAACTGGCCGATGAAGTCGACCTGGTGACCTTCGAGTTCGAAAGCGTCCCGGCTGAAACCGTGGCCTTCCTGTCGCAGTTCGTGCCGGTATACCCGAGCGCCGAAGCCTTGCGCATCGCGCGTGACCGCTGGTTCGAGAAGAGCATGTTCAAGGACCTGGGCATCCCGACACCGGCTTTCGCCGACATCCAGTCCCAGGCTGACCTGGACGCCGCAGTCGCCTCCATCGGCCTGCCGGCCGTGTTGAAGACCCGCACCCTGGGTTACGACGGCAAGGGCCAGAAAGTCCTGCGCACCGCCGCCGACGTGGTCGGTACCTTCGCCGAACTGGGCAGCGTCGGCTGCCTGCTGGAAGGCTTCGTGCCGTTCACCGGTGAAGTCTCGCTGATTGCCGTGCGTGCCCGCGATGGCGAAACGCGTTTCTACCCGCTGGTGCACAACACCCACGACAGCGGCATCCTCAAGCTGTCCGTGGCCAGCACCGATCACCCGCTGCAAGCCCTGGCCGAAGATTATTCGAGCCGTGTGCTGAAGCAACTGGATTACGTCGGCGTGATGGCGTTCGAGTTCTTTGAAGTCGACGGTGGCCTCAAGGCCAACGAAATCGCCCCGCGCGTGCACAACTCCGGGCACTGGACCACCGAAGGTGCCGAGTGCAGCCAGTTCGAAAACCACCTGCGGGCGGTAGCGGGCTTGCCATTGGGCTCCACGGCAAAAGTCGGCGAGAGCGCCATGCTCAACTTCATCGGCGTGGTGCCGCCGGTTGATCGCGTGATCGCGATTGATGACTGCCATCTGCATCACTACGGCAAGGCGTTCAAGGCCGGGCGCAAGGTCGGCCACGCCAACCTGCGCTGCAAGGATCGCGCGACGCTGCAAGCGCAGATCCTCAAGGTCGAAGCGCTGATCGCCGAGCAATAACCCAAGGCCGGGCGGAACCATTGGTACCCGCCACCCTCTGATTGCAGGAAGCCAAAGTCTGACTAGGCTTTGACTGAATTCACTTCAATCAGAGGGAAATGCCATGGGTATCATTGGGACCATCTTTATCGGTTTGATCGTCGGCCTGCTGGCGCGTTTCCTGAAGCCAGGCGACGACAGCATGGGCTGGATCATGACCATCCTGCTGGGTATCGCCGGTTCGCTGGTTGCGACTTATGGTGGCCAGGCACTGGGCATCTATCAGGCTGGCCAGGGCGCAGGCTTCATTGGTGCGCTGGTGGGTGCCGTGGTGCTGCTGGTGATCTACGGTCTGCTGAAAAAGAAGTAATTTAGCGACCAGGCCCTCTGCGCTGCGCAGGCGCAGAGGGCTAGAATGCCGGCACTGTAATCCTTGCCGAGCCCCTCCATGCGCCGTCTCCTGTTATCCCTTCTTCTATGCACCGGGTTGGCCCACGCTGGCGAACTGCCGGAAACCGACTGGCTGGAACTGATGCCCAAGTCGGACCAGAAAGCCCTCGAAGAAATGCCGGAAATCGACCACAACTCCCCGGAAGCCCAAGGCACGTTCACCGCAAAGGGTGGCCTGAAGCAGAGCAAGGGTTTGCCGGCGGTTATGTATTCCACCAAGACGGTGGCTGCCATGAACGGCAAGAATATTCGCATTGGCGGCTACCCCGTGCCGCTGGAAACCGACGCCAAGGGCCGCAGCACGCTGTTCTTCCTGGTGCCTTATCCGGGCGCCTGCATCCACGTTCCGCCACCGCCGCCCAACCAGTTGGTGCTGGTGCGTTATCCCAAGGGCTTGAAGCTGGATGACATCTACACGCCGCTGTGGGTGACGGGCACGCTGAAGGTGGAGAAGGTCAACAATGACCTGGCCGATGCGGCGTATGCGTTGGATGCGGGGAAGGTGCGGGCGGTCAAGGAATCGGATCTCTGATCTGACGCAGCACCTAATGTGGGAGCGGGCTTGCTCGCGAATGCGGTGTGTCAGTCAGCACATGCACTAACTGGAACACCGCATTCGCGAGCAAGCCCGCTCCCACATTTTTGATTGGGGTTACAGGGCGATACCGCTGATGCTCACGCCCAGGGTATGGCTTTCACCTGGCGCCAGCGTCACCACATCGTCCAGCACATTCGCGGTCTCGATGCACAACATGCCCTGCCAGCCGTCGTCGGCCATGTCACTGAAGGCCTTGGCACGTTCAGTCCACGGGTTCCAGATCACCGTCGAGCGCGAGCCTGTGCTGGTGAGTTGAACGCGGCGCTGCCAGTCTTTATCGACGATGTTCACTTGAGTCGGGGTGTCGAGGTAGATGCGGTCGGTCTCGGCGGTGAAGTGCAGCAGCCCGGATTGCTGCTTTTGGGTCCAGCCGTCGGCGGTATCGATATAGTCCCGCCCGTCCAGGCCGTCGACCTGCACGTTGCGTACATCGCTGACCGCAAAATAGCTGTGCAGCGCCTGGCTGAGGCTGACGGTCTCGGCGCCGTGGTTGTGGCTGGTCAGGCGGATGTGCAGTTGATCATCCAGCAGGATGCTCATCTTCAGGTCAACCTGATGCGGCCAACCCGGGAAGCCACCTTCAGGCACTGGCAGTTCCAGCTCAACCCTCAGCGCTGTGCCTTCTGCCTCAACGCCAGCCAACGTCCAGTCAGCGGTCCGCACGAAACCATGGGCACCGGCCGGCTCGGCGCCCTGGTACATGGCCTTGACGCTCTGCGGGTTGCGGTCGAATACGCCAAACCACGGCCAGCACACCGGCACGCCGGTACGAATGCCTTTGCCTTTCTTGAACAGCACCTGATCGTTGGGCCAGATCAGCGGCTTCTCGCCGGTGCGCTGGTAACTCACGATGTGCGCGCCTTGCTGGGCCACCACCAATTCGGCGCCGTTGTGGCGGATGCGCCAAGCGTTCAGCTCATCCAGTTTTACGGTTTCAACGTTGGGCGTAGACATAGGCGCGCGCTCTCAATGGCAGACAATGGGGCAATGGACCGTCAAAACGTCGCGATGTTTAACGCGCCCGCGACGGAACCGAGCGGGTGCGGCCGCTGCCATCGATGGCAACGAACACAAACACCGCCTCGGTGACTTTGCGCCATTCGCTGGACAGCGGGTCGTCGCTCCACACTTCGACCATCATCTGGATCGAGCTGCGGCCGATTTCCAGGGCCTGGGTATAGAAGGACAACTGCGCGCCGACGGCCACGGGCACCAGGAATGCCATGCGATCAATCGCCACGGTGGCTACGCGGCCACCGGCAACCTTGCTCGCCATGGCGGTGCCGGCCAGGTCCATCTGCGCGACCAGCCAGCCGCCGAAGATGTCCCCGAAACCGTTGGTTTCACGCGGGAGTGCGGTGATTTGCAGGGCGAGATCGCCTTGCGGGATAGGATCTTCTTGTTCGAGTTCGATCATGCCGGTGCCTCTGACCCGTGACGCTTCATGGGTATTTCAAGTGGATAGCCGTCTTCTGGAAAAACGTTTCAGCACCAACATACACCGCTCGATGCGTTTCTCGTAAGGCGTACTAAAGGGAAACTCTGCCAAATCGGCTGGTGTATAACCAACGGCGTTTTGGCACAGCAGCCCCTCAAGGATGCGGGTCTGGCGCTTGCAAGGGCCGAGTATATCGAGCCGTCGGCGCCACGACGACCTCCCTACGCTCATTTGGTCGGTAAATAGACGCTGTATCGCGGCTTTTTCCGGCAACTGTGCTCCTGCTCATATTAATTGCACGTCTGCTACGGAAATATTTCGCGGATCTGAACTGTTAACGGCTCAACGCTGTGCTTTTTCAAGCGATTTGCTATCTTGCCAAGCCTGCCGCAAGTCCCGGGCTTGCCGTCCTGACTACTATAAGAGAAGCCTTGCCATGTCCTCCGTGCCCGCAAGCAGTGCGCAACCTTCGCGCCCGCTGACCCGCAACGACTACAAAACCCTGTCGCTGTCTGCCTTGGGCGGGGCGCTGGAGTTCTACGACTTCATCATCTTCGTATTTTTTGCGACGGTAGTCGGGAAGCTGTTCTTCCCGGCGGACATGCCCGAATGGCTGCGCATGATGCAGACCTTCGGCATCTTCGCCGCCGGCTACCTGGCGCGGCCGCTGGGCGGGATCATCATGGCGCACTTCGGCGACCTGCTGGGGCGCAAGAAGATGTTCACCCTGAGCATCTTCATGATGGCCGTGCCGACCCTGATCATGGGCCTGCTGCCGACCTACGCGCAGATCGGCCTGTGGGCGCCGATCCTGTTGCTGCTGATGCGCGTGATCCAGGGCGCGGCGATTGGCGGTGAAGTGCCGGGCGCGTGGGTGTTCGTGTCCGAGCACGTGCCGCCCCGTCACATCGGTTATGCCTGCGGCACCCTGACTAGCGGCCTGACGGCCGGCATTCTGTTGGGTTCGCTGGTGGCCACCGCCATCAACACGCTCTACAGCCCGGAACAGGTGTCGGATTACGCCTGGCGCATTCCGTTCCTGCTGGGGGGTGTGTTCGGCCTGTTGTCGGTGTACCTGCGTCGCTGGCTGCACGAAACCCCGATCTTCGCCGAGATGCAGCAGCGCAAGACCCTGGCGGCCGAGCTGCCGTTGCGCGCGGTGTTGCGTGACCATCGTGGCGCCATCGTACTGTCGATGCTGTTGACCTGGCTGCTGTCGGCCGGTGTGGTCGTGGTTATCCTGATGACGCCGACCGTGCTGCAAACGATCTACCACTTCAGCCCAACGGTGGCGCTGCAGGCCAATAGCCTGGCCATCGTCACCCTGAGCCTGGGGTGTATTGCTTCCGGCGCCCTGGCCGACCGTTTTGGTGCCGGGCGCGTGCTGATCATCGGTTGTGCCTTGTTGCTGGCAACGTCCTGGACGCTCTATCACAGCCTGATGGCTCACCCGGACTGGCTGTTCCCGCTGTACGCCTTGACCGGCCTGTTTGTAGGCACCATTGGCGTGGTGCCCTATGTCATGGTGAAAGCGTTCCCGCCGGTGGTGCGTTTCAGCGGTTTGTCGTTCTCCTACAACGTCGCCTACGCCGTATTCGGTGGCCTGACGCCGTTAGCGGTGTCGCTGCTGATGAAGGAAAGCCCGATGGGCCCTGCTTACTACGTGGCGGCCCTGTGCGTGATGGGGATGGCGGTGGGTGGGTACCTGTGGAAGCGCGGGCGCTGACACGTTTTTGAAAACTGCCGGACAACCTTGTGGCGAGGGAGCTTGCTCCCGTTGAACTGCGCAGCGGTTCCATTCTGGGGACCGCTACGCGACCCAGCGGGAGCAAGCTCCCTCGCCACAGATTTTGCCTTACAACAATTACAGATTGTTTCCACGAAATCGCTCCAACCTCCTCGCAAGCCCCGGATTTATTGACGTTTCTCCTTCCTGTCAGCTTTTTCATAAATGCTGGCCTTTCATCTAATTGTCATATTCCAGACATAGAGTGTTCACACGGCCTACCGATACTTGGCCCCGATCCAACTATCCCTATCTGCTAGGAGCAAGGCATGAAACTGAAACGTTTGATGGCGGCAATGACTTTTGTCGCTGCTGGCGTTGCGACCGCTAACGCGGTAGCCGCTGGTGTTGACCCGGCGATTCCGGCTTACGTGAAGACCACTGGTGTGTCGGGCAACCTGTCCAGCGTTGGTTCCGATACCCTGGCAAACCTGATGACCCTGTGGGCTGAGGGTTACAAAAAGGAATACCCGAACGTCAACATCCAGATTCAGGCCGCCGGCTCCGCCACTGCACCTCCTGCACTGACTGAAGGCACCTCCAACCTGGGCCCGATGAGCCGCAAGATGAAGGACACCGAACTGGCTGCCTTCGAGCAGAAGTACGGCTACAAGCCAACCGCGATCCCGGTTGCCGTGGATGCCCTGGCCGTGTTCGTGCACAAGGACAACCCGATCCAGCACCTGACCATGGAACAAGTCGACGCGATCTTCTCCTCGACTCGTCTGTGCGGCGCCAAGGCTGACGTCAAGACCTGGGGCGACCTGGGCGTGACCGGCGACCTGGCCAACAAGCCAGTGCAACTGTTCGGTCGCAACTCGGTATCCGGCACCTACGGCTACTTCAAGGAAGAAGCCCTGTGCAAAGGCGACTACAAGCCTAACGTGAACGAACAACCTGGTTCGGCGTCGGTTGTGCAGTCCATCAGCTCCTCGCTGAACGGCATCGGTTACTCGGGCATCGGTTACAAAACCGCCAGCGTGAAAACCGTGGCCCTGGCCAAGAAAGGCAGCACTGACTTCATCGAAGACAGCGAAGAAAACGCCCTGAACGGCAAATACCCGCTGTCGCGCTTCCTCTACGTCTACGTCAACAAAGCCCCGAACAAGCCTCTGGCCCCGCTGGAAGCCGAGTTCGTGAAGCTGGTTCTGTCCAAACAGGGCCAGGAAGTGGTAGTGAAAGACGGCTACATCCCGCTGCCAGCCAAAGTTGCCGCCAAGGCACTGGCTGACCTGGGCCTGAAAGAAGGTGGCAAATAAGCCGCCGGTAAACCTGCCTTGAACCGCGGTTTACCCACGGTTCAAGGCCCGGGCGGGGTCTGTAAGACCTGGACCTCGCCTCCCATTTTTTAATCCGCTGCCAGCCCTGCTACGCGGCGGATTTCTTGCGTCACTGCATTGTCATCTTTCTGTCATACAGGATCGCTAGGGTGTGCGCATGAATGATCTGGCCAATTCCACCATGACGACGACTTCTCCCCCCAAGCGCATTGATTTCAATACGCCTGAGCTGCAACGCAAGCGCCGCATCCGCGCGCTCAAGGATCGCCTGACCCGCTGGTACGTGCTGATTGGCGGCCTCGCCGTCCTGGGCGCGATCACCTTGATCTTCTTCTTCCTCGCCTACGTGGTCGCCCCGCTGTTCCACGGCGCCAACCTGACCAAGGAAGAGGCCCTCGCGCCTGCCTGGCTGCAGGACGCCGGCAAGCCGCTGATGATCTCCATGGAAGAACAGAACCAGGTCGCCATGCGGGTTTCCGACAAGGGCCAGGCGCTGTTCTTCAACGTTGACACGGGTGCCGAACTCAAGCGCGTTGACCTGCCGTTGCCGGCGGGCGTGACAGTCGCCTCCATTGGTGAAGACCAGCCCGGCAGCCCGCTGGTGATCCTCGGCCTGTCCAACGGCCAGTCCCTGGTGTTCCGCCACACCTATAAAGTGTCGTACCCGGACGGCAAGAAGACCATCTCGCCCGCCGTCGAATACCCTTACGGCGAAACACCGATCGTCCTCGACGAACAGGGCCGCTCCCTTGAGCATGTCGCCTTGAATGCGACCGACTCGACGCTGGTGGTGGCTGGTTCCAGTGGTGCCCATCTGAACGTGCTGTCCATCAGCCGTGAAGAAAACATGATGACCGAGGAAGTCACCACCGAGCAGAAACGCATCGAGCTGCCGCAAATGACCGAGCCGGTCAAAGCCATCTTCGTTGATCCGCGCCAGCAGTGGCTGTACGTGATCAACGGTCGCGCCCAGGCCGACGTTTTCAGCCTGCGGGACAAGAGCCTCAACGGTCGCTACAAATTATTGGAAGACGGCGTGGCGCAAGTCACGGCCAGCACCCAACTGGTGGGCGGCATCTCGCTGATCATCGGTAACTCCAGCGGTGGCCTGGCGCAGTGGTTCATGGCCCGCGACCCGGACGGCGAACAACGCCTGAAGCAGATCCGTACCTTCCAGATGGGCACCGCGCCTATCGTTGAAATCACTGCTGAAGAACGTCGTAAAGGCTTCACCGCCCTCGACGCTTCCGGCAAGTTCGGTGTGTTCCACAGCACTGCCCACCGTACGTTGCTGGTGGACCAGGTGGTCGACGGCAACGGTATCTTCGGCATGTCGCCACGGGCCAACCGGGTGATCGTCGAGGCCGGCGGCAAGCTGCAACCGCTGCTGCTGGACAACCCGCACCCGGAAGTTTCCTGGAGCGCGCTGTGGAGCAAGGTCTGGTACGAAAACTACGACGAACCTAAATACGTCTGGCAATCGACCGCCGCCAACACCGACTTCGAACCCAAGATGAGCCTGGCGCCCCTGACCTTCGGTACCCTGAAGGCCGCGTTCTACGCCATGCTGCTGGCCGCGCCACTGGCCGTTGCCGCTGCGATCTACACCGCTTACTTCATGGCCCCGAGCCTGCGCCGCAAGGTCAAGCCGGTGATCGAATTGATGGAAGCGATGCCGACGGTGATCCTCGGCTTCTTCGCCGGCCTGTTCCTGGCGCCGTATGTCGAAGGGCATTTGCCGGGGATTTTCAGCCTGCTGATGTTGCTGCCGATTGGCATCCTGGTGGCCGGCTTCGTCTTCAGCCGCCTGCCTGAGTCGATCCGCCTGCGGGTCCCGGATGGCTGGGAAAGCGCGATCCTGATCCCGGTGATCCTGTTTGTGGGCTGGCTCTCGTTGTACATGAGCCCGTACCTGGAAACCTGGTTCTTCGGCGGCGACATGCGCATGTGGATCTCCCACGACCTGGGCATCACCTACGACCAGCGCAACGCCCTGGTAGTCGGCCTGGCCATGGGTTTCGCGGTGATCCCGAACATCTACTCCATCGCCGAAGACGCCGTGTTCAGCGTGCCGCGCGGCCTGACCCTGGGCTCCCTGGCCCTGGGCGCCACGCCATGGCAGACCATGACCCGCGTCGTGATCCTGACCGCCAGCCCGGGCATCTTCTCGGCGCTGATGATCGGCATGGGCCGCGCGGTCGGTGAAACCATGATCGTGCTGATGGCCACCGGCAACACGCCGGTGATGGAGATGAACCTGTTTGAAGGCCTGCGAACCCTGGCAGCCAACGTCGCGGTGGAAATGCCCGAATCGGAAGTCGGCGGCAGCCACTACCGCGTGCTGTTCCTCTCGGCGCTGGTGCTGCTGCTGTTCACCTTCATCATGAACACCCTCGCCGAGCTGATTCGTCAGCGTCTGCGCAAGAAATACTCGTCGCTTTAAGAAAGGTAGAAGTCTGTGAAACAGAACTCCCTGAATGGATGGTTCAAGAGCGGCGCCCCGGGCGTCTGGATCAGCGGTGGCGCGGTGTCCATCGCGGTCATCATGACCATTGGTTTGCTGGCCGTGATTGCCGTGCGTGGCCTGGGCCACTTCTGGCCGGCCGACCTGATCCAGGCCAACTACAACGTGCCGGGCCAGGAAAATCACATCGTCGTCGGCGAAGTGGTGCAGAAAGAAGAAGTGCCCCGCGAGCGCCTGAAAAGCGCTGGCTTGCCGGTGCCGGACCAAGGCCCGGAGTTCATGACCCGCGAGCTGATCAAGGTCGGCAACCGTGACTTGAACGGCAATGACTTCACCTGGATCGTCGGCGAGTGGCTGACCAACCAGACCAAGCCGGTCGAGTTGATGGCCATCGAGCGTCGTGAGTGGGGCAACTTCTACGGCACCCTGGTCAACGTCAAGCAGGACGGCAAGGTGATCGCCGAAGGCGAGGCGGCCTGGCCGGAACTGCAAGCCCGCGTAGACCGCGTCAACAAGCTCGCGGCCCAGCTCAAGACCCTCGAGAAGTCCGACATCGGCGCCATCAACGCCGGCCTCGAACGCATCCGCCTGCACGGTCGCAAACTGGAGCTGGAAGGCAAGCTGGACGCCACCGCCCAGGCCGACATGGACAGCGGCCGCGCCGAACTGAACAACCGCTACAAGGATATCGAAGCCCGCTTGGCCGACCTGCACACCCAGTTCAACCGCGACAGCCTGACCGCCCGCGATGCCAACGGCAAAGAAATCGAAATCGGCATTGGCAAGGTGGTGCACGCTTACCAGCCGAACGCCATGGGCTACATGACCAAGGTTGGTTTCTACTTCAGCAAGGTCTGGGAATTCCTCAGCGACGATCCACGGGAAGCCAACACCGAAGGCGGGATTTTCCCGGCGATCTTCGGCACCGTGATGATGACCCTGATCATGGCGATGATCGTGACCCCGTTCGGCGTGCTGGCGGCGGTGTACCTGCGTGAATACGCCAAGCAGAACACCCTGACGCGGATCATCCGCATCGCGGTGAACAACCTGGCCGGTGTACCCGCCATCGTTTACGGCGTGTTCGGCCTTGGCTTCTTTGTGTACGTACTGGGCGGCTCGGTTGACCGGCTGTTCTTCGCCGAGGCCTTGCCGGCACCGACCTTCGGTACGCCTGGCCTGCTCTGGGCGTCCCTGACCCTGGCGCTGCTGGCGGTACCGGTGGTGATCGTGGCCACTGAAGAAGGCCTGGCGCGGATTCCTCGCACCGTACGTGAAGGTTCTTTGGCACTGGGCGCGACCAAGGCGGAAACGCTGTGGAAGATCGTGCTGCCGATGGCCAGCCCGGCGATGATGACCGGCATGATCCTCGCCGTGGCCCGCGCCGCCGGTGAAGTGGCGCCGCTGATGCTGGTGGGTGTGGTGAAACTGGCGCCGTCGCTGCCGGTGGACGGCAACTACCCGTACCTGCATCTGGACCAGAAGATCATGCACCTGGGCTTCCATATCTATGACGTCGGCTTCCAGAGCCCCAACGTCGAAGCCGCGCGGCCGCTGGTGTACGCCACCGCCTTGCTGCTGGTGCTGGTGATCGCCACGCTCAACCTGTCGGCGGTGTGGATTCGTAACCACCTGCGCGAAAAATACAAAGCGCTGGACAGTTAATTGAAGTGAACGCGGACTAAATGTGGGAGCGGGCTTGCTCGCGAATGCGGTGTATCAGTCATACATGGGTCAACTGACCTGACGCCTTCGCGAGCAAGCCCGCTCCCACAAAACGAATTGGTAGCACAGGGAGCATCCCATGCAACATGAAACCCATTCCCACGGCATCAACATGTCAGCCCTGGGTCGCGACAAGCAGAGCCTGAGCCTGGCCCAGGAAACCGTGGCCATCGAAGTCCCGGGCCTGAGCCTGTACTACGGCGACAAGCAGGCGCTGTACGACGTCAGCATGAACATTCCGAAGCAGCGCGTGACCGCCTTCATCGGCCCGTCCGGTTGCGGCAAGTCGACCCTGCTGCGCACCTTCAACCGGATGAACGATCTGGTGGACGGCTGCCGCGTCGAGGGCGCGATCAACCTGTACGGCACCAACATCTACCGCAAGGGCGAAGACGTGGCCGAGCTGCGGCGCCGGGTGGGCATGGTGTTCCAGAAGCCCAACCCGTTTCCCAAGACCATCTACGAAAACGTGGTCTACGGCCTGCGCATCCAGGGCATCAACAAAAAGCGCGTCCTCGACGAAGCCGTTGAGTGGGCACTGAAAGGCGCGGCGCTGTGGGACGAGGTCAAGGACCGCCTGCACGAGTCGGCCCTCGGTTTGTCCGGCGGCCAGCAGCAACGTCTGGTGATCGCCCGCACCATCGCCGTGGAGCCGGAAGTGCTGCTGCTCGATGAACCGTGCTCGGCACTCGACCCCATCTCCACGTTGAAAGTCGAAGAGCTGATCTACGAACTGAAATCCAAGTTCACCATCGTCATCGTGACCCACAACATGCAACAGGCGGCGCGGGTTTCCGACTACACCGCGTTCATGTACATGGGCAAGCTGGTGGAATTTGGCGACACCGATACCCTGTTCACCAACCCGGCGAAGAAGCAGACCGAAGACTACATCACCGGTCGCTACGGCTAGCAGGTGGCTGGTTGCTCACTGAACTGATGCTGCGGTCGACCGCACCTTACTGGACGTTCCAAGGACGCCAACATGATTAGCAAAGAAGGCCTTACCCATCACATCTCCGCGCAGTTCAACGCCGAGCTTGAGGAGGTGCGCAGCCACCTCCTGGCCATGGGCGGGCTGGTGGAGAAGCAAGTCAACGACGCCGTCACCGCGCTGATCGAGGCCGACTCGGGCCTGGCCCAGCAAGTGCGCGAGATCGATGACCAGATCAACCAGATGGAACGCAACATCGACGAAGAATGCCTGCGCATCCTGGCCCGTCGTCAGCCGGCGGCGTCCGACCTGCGTTTGATCATCAGCATCTCCAAGTCGGTGATCGACCTGGAGCGCATCGGTGACGAAGCCACCAAGATCGCCCGCCGCGCCATCCAGTTGTGTGAGGAAGGCGAAGCGCCGCGTGGTTATGTCGAAGTGCGCCACATCGGTGACCAGGTGCGCAACATGGTTCGCGACGCCCTCGAC
The DNA here is from genome assembly GCF_013385345.1 of Pseudomonas sp. I8001. Taxonomy (NCBI): domain Bacteria; kingdom Pseudomonadati; phylum Pseudomonadota; class Gammaproteobacteria; order Pseudomonadales; family Pseudomonadaceae; genus Pseudomonas; species Pseudomonas sp. I8001. The sequence goes on along the minus strand of NZ_JACAQC010000007.1, from coordinate 541,238 downwards.
GCGTTTGCCCGTTTCGACGCCGAGCTGGCGTTGTCGGTGGCCCAATACGACAAGACCATCGACCGCGAATACAAGACGGCGCTGCGCGAACTGGCGACCTACATGATGGAAGACCCGCGCTCTATCTCACGGGTACTGAGCATCATCTGGGTACTGCGTTCGCTGGAACGCATCGGCGACCACGCACGCAACATCTCGGAACTGGTGATTTACCTGGTGCGGGGTACTGACGTGCGGCACATGGGTCTCAAGCGGATGAAAGCAGAAGTTGAAGGTACGACCGATCAAATCCCTAATGTTCCGGGCGTTCCTGACGATAAGTAAGATTGCCCGAGAAATAAACGCCCGGCCTTTGGTCGGGCGTTTTCGTTTGTGGTGTTGGAATTTTTGGCAAAACGCCATCAGCGAAGCGTTATGCTTGCCGGGGTTTTTATAGGATGAAGGGTCGATGAGCAAAGTCAGTGTATTGGTGGTGGATGACGCCTCGTTTATTCGCGACCTGGTGAAGAAGTGCCTGCGTAACTACTTCCCGGGGATCAAGATCGAAGATGCGGTGAACGGCAAAAAGGCCCAGGCCATCCTGATGCGCGAAACCTTCGACATGGTGCTGTGCGACTGGGAAATGCCGGAAATGTCCGGCCTGGAACTGTTGACCTGGTGCCGTGAACAGTCTCATCTCAAAGCCATGCCTTTCGTCATGGTGACCAGCCGTGGCGACAAGGAAAACGTGGTGCAGGCGATCCAGGCCGGGGTTTCCGGCTACGTCAGCAAGCCATTCACCAACGAGCAGTTGCTGAACAAGGTCAAGCAGGCACTGAACAAGATTGGCCGCCTCGACGCGCTGATCGCCAGCGCACCGACCAAGATGAACTCGGCGTTCGGTAACGATTCCCTCAGCGCCCTCACTGGTGGCAAGCCTGACGCAGTCAAGCCGGCCCCGGTGGCCGCGCCCAGCAAAGGCCTGCTCAACAGCCCGCCGGTGCAGGTGGCTGCGGCAGCGTCGCCTGCCAGCGGTCGTGGCCAGGGCCAGTTGCGCCTGTCCAGTGGCACTCAGCAGTGTGTGATCAAGGCCCTGAGTATCAAGGAGGCGCTGCTGGTGGTGCGTCGTGGTGAAATCCTGCCTCAGGTACTGGAAAGCGCCGTGCTCGACCTGGAGCAGGGTGAGAACGCTGAAGTGGCGCGTCTGAATGGCTACCTGCATGCCGTCGTGGCCTACGAGCCCAAGCCCGACAGTGACTGGCTGCAACTGACCTTCCGGTTTATCGACCAGGATGCGCAGAAGCTTGACTACATTTCGCGGCTGATCGCCCGCGGGACCGCACAGAAGCATTTTGTGCCGGGTGCGTGACTTGATGGGGTCTCCAAAAAACCTGTGGCGAGGGGGCTTGTCCCCCGTTGGGCTGCGTAGCGGCCCCAAACCCTGTAATTGAGTTCTGCCTGACCCTGCGCGATAACTCTACTGGGGCCGCTGCGCAGCCCAACGGGGGACAAGCCCCCTCGCCACAGGGTTAGTGTTTGGTTCACATAGCACTGTCATGATCCCTTGTTAGCCTGCCATCCAGTCGTCCCTGGCAGGCCAACCCGATGCTCGTGCGCTCACTGCTGTTGTGTGGACTGTTCGCCGTTGTCATGCCGGCGATGTCCATGACCCTCTACAAATCCATCGACGCCGACGGCGCTGTGGTCTTCAGCGACCGGTACACGCCCGGGGCACAGGCGTTTGTGTATCAGGAGCGGGTGATTCCCAAGCCTGTATATCCTTCGCAACCCGCTTCCTATCGTTATCCCTTGCCCTGGCGTGGCGGGCCGTTCCGTCTCACCCAAGGCCCGAACGGTACCTTCAGCCACTCCGAGCTCAAAAGCCGTTATGCGATGGACATTGCCATGCCTGAAGGCACGCCAATCATCGCGGCACGTGGCGGTGTCGTACTGAAAACCGAGAACGAGCAGAGCGGGCGCGGCAGCGATCCATCGGGCAATTTCGTGCGGGTGCAGCACGATGACGGCACGCAAGGCGTGTACCTGCACCTCAAGCAAGGGTCGGTCAGCGTCAGGGAAGGGCAGCGCGTGGCGGTGGGCAGCCCGCTGGCGCTGTCGGGCAATACCGGTAACAGCAGCGGGCCGCATCTGCATTTTGTGGTGCAGCGCACGACGGCGTCGGGGCTGGTGTCGATTCCCTATGAATTCAACCAGCCGGTGCAGGCGTTGCCCAACTTTGCGCTGGGCACGCGGTAAGGCTTTTGTAGGAGCGAGCTTGCTCGCGAAAAACCTGAGGGCGCTGCCGGGTGTCAGGGTCCCAGCGTTATTGTTAACGTCCTTCGCGAGCAAGCTCGCTCCTACAGGGGGTGTGCCCTAGTCGAGCAATAGCACCTTGGCCAACACGATCTTCGGCCCTTTCATCTTCTTGATGATGATGCGCAGGCCTTCGACTTCCAGCACTTCTTCCTCTTCCGGCACTCGTTTCAGGGTGTCGTAGATCAGCCCGGCAAGGGTTTCGGCTTCGATGTGGTCCAGGTCGACGCCCAGCAGGCGCTCCACCTTGAACAGCGGCGTGTCGCCACGCACCAGCAATTTGCCCGGCTGGTAAGCGAGGATGCCGCGCTCGGCCTTGCGGTGTTCGTCCTGGATGTCGCCTACCAGTACTTCCAGCACGTCTTCCATGGTCAGGTAGCCGATGACCTTGCCGTCGGCCTCTTCCACCAGGGCGAAGTGCGCGCCGCCTTTACGGAACTGTTCGAGCAGTTGCGACAGCGGCATATGGCGCGATACGCGTTCCAGCGGGCGGGTCAGTTCGGCCAGGTTGAACGACTCGGGAATGTGGTCCAGGGCCGCCAGTTCCAGCAGCAGGTCCTTGATGTGCAGCAGGCCGACGAACTCGTTGCGCACGGCGTCGTACACCGGGTAGCGGCTGAACTTGTGGCGACGGAACAGCGCCAGGATTTCCTTGAGCGGTGCGTTGAAGTCCAGGGTCACCAGGTCTTCCCGGGAGTTGGCCCAGTCCACCACTTCCAGCTCGCCCATTTCCACGGCGGAGGCCAACACGCGCATGCCTTGGTCGCTCGGGTCCTGGCCACGGCTGGAGTGCAGGATCAGTTTCAGTTCTTCACGGCTGTAATGGTGCTCGTGGTGCGGGCCAGGCTCGCCTTGGCCGGCGATGCGCAGGATGGCGTTGGCACTGGCGTTGAGCAGGTAGATCGCCGGGTACATGGCCCAGTAGAACAGGTACAGCGGCACGGCGGTCCACAGCGACAGCAACTCGGGCTTGCGAATGGCCCAGGACTTGGGCGCCAGTTCACCGACCACGATGTGCAGGTACGAGATCACGAAGAAGGCGGCAAAGAACGACACGCCCTTGATCACTTCCGGCGACTGCACACCGATCGCGCCCAGCAACGGCTCGAGGATGTGCGCGAAGGCCGGCTCACCGACCCAGCCCAGGCCCAGGGAGGCGAGGGTGATACCCAACTGGCAGGCCGACAGATAGGCGTCGAGCTGGCTGTGTACGGTGCGCAGGATCTGCCCGCGCCAGCCGTTCTTGTGGGCGATGGCTTCGACCCGGGTCGAGCGCAGTTTGACCATGGCAAATTCCGCCGCAACGAAAAAGCCGTTGAGCAGTACCAGGATCAGTGCAAAAAGAATCATGCCGAAGTCGGCGAAGAGTGTCGCGAGGGTGATGCCAGGGGAAGGGTCCATGATGGGGTTTTGCGGGTTCCGTCTAATCGAAAAGGGTGAGCAGGTGGGCCTGAAAGGCAGGCGCAAGTCCGCCAATGTAGCGGCTGACGGGGCGCTTGCCTAGTGGCGGCTGCCGGGCGGAGGGTCACTCGTCCTGATGAAGGACCCGGGAACGTGTCACCTGGGCCGGCGGGAAATGGCAGGTAAAGGTACTGCCGTGGCCGAGCACGCTACTGATTTCCAGCCGCGCGCGATGGCGCAGCAGCACATGTTTGACGATGGCCAGGCCGAGCCCGGTGCCGCCGGTGTTGGAGTTGCGGCTGGAGTCGACGCGGTAGAAACGCTCGGTGAGGCGCGGCAAATGCTTGGCGTCGATGCCCATCCCGGAGTCCTGCACGCTGAGGTGTGCGCCCTGGTCGTCGGCCCACCAGCGGATGCGGATGTTGCCTTTGTCCTGGGTGTATTTGACGGCGTTGAACACCAGGTTGGAAAACGCGCTGCGCAACTCGCCCTCGCTGCCCTTGAGCAGTATCGATGGGTCGGCTTCAAGGGTGATCTGCTGTTCACGCTGCCCGGACAATGCCTGGGCGTCGCTCTTGATCGTCTGCAACAGGCTTTGCACCGGCACCGGATGGTTGTCCGAGGGGTAATCGGTGGCTTCCAGCTTGGCCAGCAACAGCAGGTCGTTGAGCAGGGTTTGCATGCGCGAGCCTTGCTGCTGCATCTGTTGCAGGGCACGGGTCCAGCGCGGGTTCACGTCTTCGACGTTATCGAGCAGCGTCTCCAGATAACCGCAGATCACTGTCAGCGGTGTGCGCAGTTCGTGGGAGACGTTGGCGACGAAGTCCTTGCGCATCTGTTCCAGCTGATGGATACGTGTGACATCGCGCACCAGCATCAAGTGTTCGTTATTGCCGTAGCGCGTCAGGTACAGCTGGATACGCACGCGGTCGTTGGTCGGTGACGGGATTTCCAGGGCTTCTTCGTAGTTGTCCTGCTCGAAATACTCCTTGAAACGCGGGTGGCGCACCAGGTTGGTCACCGGCTGGCCGCTGTCCTGGGGCGTCTTGAGGCCCAGCAAGGTCTCTGCGGCGCGGTTCCACCATTCCAGGTTGCCGTCGCTGTCGAGCATGATCACCGCGTCTTTCAGTGCGGCGGTGGACTCCTGCACCCGGTCGATCACCGCTTGCAGGCGCCCGCGTACACGCTGGTCGCGGCGTTGCAAGTGGTAGATGCTGTCGAACACCTCGCCCCACAGGCCGTAGCCGTCGGGTGGTGCTTCGTCGGGTTTGTGCTGGCGCAGCCATTCGTGCAGGCGCAGCAGTTGCTTGAGGGTCCAGCCCAGGTAAAGGCCCAGGCCGACGGCCAGGCTCCAGCCGTAATAGCCGCTGACCAGGCCCACCAGCAGGCAGCCGGTGATCAACAGGAGCATGTGGCGGATCAGGGTGCCATGCCAGTTTTGGTTCACTTAAACACGCGTCCTTTCAGCTGTCTGGGCAGTTCGGGCTGGCTCAGCCTTTGGTGGAAAACCGGTAGCCGGTGCCGCGCACGGTTTGTACCAGATTCTCGTAAGCGTCGCCCAAGGCTTTGCGCAAGCGGCGGATATGCACGTCGACGGTGCGCTCTTCCACATACACATTGCCGCCCCAGACCTGGTCCAGCAGTTGGCCGCGGGTGTAGGCGCGCTCCTGGTGGGTCATGAAGAATTGCAGCAGGCGGTATTCGGTGGGGCCCATCTCGGCGGGTTTGCCGTCGATGGTCACGCGGTGGCTGATCGGGTCAAGGATCAGGCCGTCGACTTCGATAGGCGCTTCACCATCGGTGGGGCCGGCACGGCGCAGAACGGCTTTCAGACGGGCGACCAGTTCCCGTGGGGAAAAGGGCTTGGTGATGTAGTCATCGGCGCCGACTTCCAGGCCCTGGATCTTGTTGTCCTCTTCGCCCTTGGCGGTGAGCATGATGATCGGGATATCCCCGGTCAGCTCGTCACGCTTGAGGCGGCGGGCCAGTTCGATGCCGGAGGTGCCGGGCAGCATCCAGTCCAGCAGGATCAGGTCCGGCTTGCGGTCGACGATAATGGCATGGGCCTGCTGGGAGTTCTCCGCCTCCAGGCAGTCATAGCCGGCCATTTCCAACGCAACGGCGATCATCTCGCGAATGGGCGCTTCGTCGTCAACGATCAGAATGCTCCTGCCAACCATGCTAAATCCTCTTGTCATTTAACTGTCTTGCGCCGCATTAGATAACGGAATTATTGCAGTCGTGTGACAGTAATTTAGTCGCTTGGGCAATCCTTGCCTCTCTGGACTACGCTTTGGGTCCGAATCCTGACAACCACAAAAGGAAGGTTCCCATGACTCACAGTACTTTTTCCTGGAAAGCCCTGCTGGTAACGGCCGCGTTAACGCTGCCGACACTGGCGTTTGCGGCAGACCCGGCGATGACCAAGGACGGGATGCTGGTGGACCACAACGGCATGACCCTCTACACCTTTGCCAAGGACGCTGATGGCAAATCCATGTGCAACGACAAGTGCGCCACCAACTGGCCGCCGTTGATGGCCGAATCCACCGACAAGCCCATGGGCAAGTGGACCGTGATCACCCGTGACGACCAGAAAAGCCAGTGGGCCTACAGCGGCAAGCCGCTCTACACCTTCATCATGGACAAGAAGGCCGGTGACATGACCGGCGAAGGCAAAATGGACGGGGCGTGGAAGGTCGCCAAGCCTTGATGTGAGCCGGGTAAGGGTGAGGGGCCTGGCCTCTCACCGAAACCCGTAGTCCGCGACAATCCCGACAAAAATCGCCAACCCGGCCCAGTGGTTGTGCAAAAACGCCTTGAAGCATTTGAGCCGGTCCTTGTCCCGGGTGTACCAGAACTCCCAGGCAAAACACCCGGCCGCCGCCAGCAAGCCCAGGTGGAACCAGCCGCCCAGCTCAAAACGCATCCCCGCCAGCCACAGGCACACCAGTGCCAGGCCCTGCAGGGTCAGGATGATCACCCGGTCGGCATCGCCGAACAGAATCGCGGTGGATTTGACCCCGATTTTCAGGTCATCGTCGCGATCGGTCATGGCGTAGTACGTGTCGTATCCCACCGTCCACAACAGGTTGGCGATGTACAACAGCCATGCCGCGGCGGGCAGGCTGCCCGTCTCGGCGGTGAACGCCATCGGCATGCCCCACGAGAACGCCGCGCCCAATACCACCTGCGGGTAATAGGTGTAGCGCTTCATGAACGGGTAGCTGGCCGCCAGCGCGAGGCCGCCCAGAGACAGCCAGATCGTCATGGAGTTGGTCAGCAGCACCAGCAGGAAACTGATGACCATCAGCACCGCGAAGAACACCAGGGCCTCTTTCGAGCTGATCCTGCCGCTGACCAGCGGGCGCTGTTCGGTGCGCTTCACATGGCCGTCGACCTTGCGATCGGCCCAGTCATTGATGACGCAACCGCCGGCCCGGGTGAGTACCACGCCGAGCACGAAGATCAGGATATTGAGCAGCGATGGTGAACCCTTGCCGGCAATCCACAGCGCCCACAGCGTGGGCCATAGCAGCAGGTAAATGCCGATGGGCTTGTCCATGCGGGTCAACTGGATGAAGTCCCAGGCCCTTGGGTTCAGGTGATTCAGGGATTTGAGCAGGCGCTGGTACATCAGAAACGCTCCGGATGGTCGTGCACGGCTTGCCACAGGGTGGGCAGGAAGATCTCGGCCACCAGCACGCTCAGCGGCCCGCGGTCGAAGCGCGAGCGGCGTGCCCACAGGTGATCGGCCTGGTCCGCCGGGGGCAGCCATTCCCGTGGGTAGCGGCGTACCTCGATGGCCTGGCGCGTGAAGGCGTGGTCACAAAACAGCAATTCCCCGAGAGACCGGCTGCCCAACTCATCCATGTGCAAGCCGTCGCCCTGCAAGGCGCTGCGGGCCGCCACGCTGCGGGCAAACACCCACGGCTGGCCATGGCCACGCAAATACACCTCGCGCACCCAGCCGATGCTGGCGGCGGGCAAGTCCAGGGTGGCGCATTCGTCGTCTCGCAGTGGCTGCCAGCCTTCGAACAACGGCGTCACGCTGAAGCCATCGTCGGACAGGCGCGTCAGGCGCCGGGTCAGCGAACCTTCATCGAACAGCCAGTTGAGTGTCAGCGGCGCGGGCAGTGGGCTCAGAAGGCTCTGGGTCAGCCATCGGCAAGCATCGGGAAGGGCGTTTGAATGCGGCACGGAGGGTCATTATTGGCAGTTAATGAGGCGGCGAGCTTACCATGGTGCCCTGGACTTTTGCCGGAGTGCGCCAGGGCCATGCGTCGATCATGCTTGCATCTGCGCCTGCTGATCAGTACAAAACGCCCTGAGCCGCACGGCAAGGTTGCATCTATCGACCGTCGGCCAACGCGCCTGGACCTGAGGAAACAAGTAATGAAGAAGTGGCAATGTGTCGTCTGTGGCCTGATCTACGACGAGAAAGACGGATGGCCGGATGACGGCATCGCGCCGGGCACCCTGTGGCAGGACGTCCCCGAAGACTGGCTGTGCCCGGACTGCGGCGTGGGCAAAATGGATTTCGAAATGATCGAAATCGGCTGATTGCTGATTTAAATCGCAATTCAAGAACCGTACTAACTACAAGGAGAAAGGAATGAACGCACCTGTCGTGATCGTCGGCACGGGTTTGGCCGGTTACAACCTGGCTCGGGAGTTTCGCAAGCTCGATAGCGAAACCCCGCTGTTGCTGATCACCGCAGATGACGGGCGCTCCTACTCCAAGCCCATGCTCTCCACAGGCTTTGGCAAGAACAAGGAAGCCGATGGCCTGAGCATGGCTGAACCGGGCGCCATGGCCGAGCAACTGAAGGCCGAAGTGCGTACCCACACCCGCATCAGTGGCATCGACCCGGGCCACAAGCGCTTGTGGATCGGTGAGGAAGCGGTGGCCTATCGCGACCTGATCCTGGCCTGGGGCGCAGAAACCGTGCGGGTGCCGGTACAGGGCGACGCCGCCGAGCTGATTTTCCCGATCAACGACCTCGAAGACTACGCACGCTTTCGTGCCGCTGCGGCCGGAAAACGCCGGGTGCTGTTGCTGGGTGCCGGGCTGATCGGCTGCGAGTTCGCCAACGACCTGATCCTCGGCGGCTACGAGATCGACCTGGTGGCGCCGTGCGAGCAAGTCATGCCGACCCTGCTGCACCCGGCAGCCGCCGCAGCGGTGCAGGCCGGTCTGGAAGGCCTGGGGGCGCGTTTCCACCTGGGCCCGGTGCTCAATCGCCTGCAGCGCACCGCTGACGGCCTGGAAGCCCACCTGTCTGATGGCGAAGTGATCCAGTGTGACCTGGTGGTGTCTGCTATCGGCCTGCGCCCGCGTGTCGACCTGGCCGCCGCCGCCGGCTTGCAGATCAACCGCGGGATCATGGTCGACCGCCACCTCAAGACCTCCCACGCCAACATCTACGCCCTGGGCGACTGCGCCGAGGTCGATGGCCTGAACCTGCTGTACGTAATGCCCCTGATGAGCTGCGCCCGCGCCCTGGCCCAGACCCTGGCGGGTAACGCGACGGCCGTCAGCTACGGTCCGATGCCCGTCACGGTAAAAACCCCGATCTGCCCGCTGGTCGTCTCGCCACCGCCACGGGGCACCGAAGGTGTGTGGAGCGTCGAAGGGCAGGGCGGCGACATCAAGGCTCTGTGCCGCGACGCCAGCGGCCGACTGCTGGGCTACGCCCTGACCGGCACGGCCGTGATGGAAAAACTGGCCCTCAACAAAGAACTTCCGCCGCTGCTGGCGTAAATGCTGGTCGTTCTGTCGGAATAAGCATCATTTTGACCGTAGAAAGGTCGCCGTGAGACTGGCGCAGGCCCCGATGGCATGCCATCCTCACTCCCGTCTGCCGCAGAGTAGAGCCTGCGGCGCCTTGGGCGCTGCTCCGATAGAGAGCAGCACGGACATAACAACAAAAAACCGTCAAAGAGGCTTCACTTATGCGTAAACCAGAACTCGCAGCCGCTATTGCAGAAAAAGCAGACCTGACCAAAGAACAGGCCAACCGCGTACTCAACGCCGTACTCGAAGAAATCACCGGCGCGCTGCATCGCAAGGACAGCGTCACCCTGGTGGGCTTCGGCACCTTCCTGCAGCGCCACCGCGGCGCCCGCACCGGCAAAAACCCGCAAACCGGCGAGCCGGTGAAAATCAAGGCGAGCAACACCGTTGCGTTCAAGCCAGGCAAGTCGCTTAAAGACAGCGTCAATCCGTAAGTAAAGAAGCCTGCGCTACGCACATGCGAGTGCGAGCGCGGGATAAAAAATGGGCACGCCGACTGGGTCGGGTGCCCATTTTTTGTGGGTGGGCAATCCTTGCTCAATCGTTGAGCTTCAAGCTGTCCACTCGTTCTCAATACACCATTGCTGTACATCCGCAATTAGTTGCGCCGATACCGGTTGCAGATTGGGGAGTTTTTTCTCGTATTTCTTAATACTTTCAACAAAAAATGTAATGAATGCCGCACCTATTAATTTGCGCTGAGCAGCTATGTCTTTTTTCAGTGGAACAAAATCTTCCTCGTCCATGGCGATATCCAGACCGAACATTTTGTCTTTTGCGTAATAACGGCAAAATGTTTTTCGTTCCAGGTTCTTCGGCAGGCATCGCATGCAGACCGCCAGTTCCCAGTCGAGGGTGGGATACTTTTTTTCAAGAATCTCACTCAGGCCATTTAGCTCGTCGGTGATTTCAAAGACCTTTGTCCAACTCGGTGAGTCCGATGTCGTATCGACTCGCATAAAGTATTCCTTATGTCAGTGCCTGCATTTGTTGCCCGGGGGTAGTTTTCCTCGGCGTTTAAAATATTTTCCGATTTTTAATCTTTCCCATACCTGCATATTGCCCTTCGTCGGTGCTGCCATAACCCTTTTGTAGGCAAGATTTTTGGATTTCAGCCACTTTTGGGTATATCGCCGATTCGGATTGACGGTTTCACCGACTTTCCAAACTTCACCTTTTTTCAAATAGACTTGGCCTATTGGCTTTTTATGGCCCCATGCCATCTCGTCATAAAAGCCGTCCTTTTTCGCAATCAGGTAATAAAGCTCGGGGGCCAGTCCCCATGGATCAATCCAGGATATTGGATTGGGGGCGTACTGATAAAAATTGAGCCCGCCGTCAAACTCAATCGGATCCGGTGTCGTAAACCGTCCCACGTCCGGATCATAAAACCTGAAAGTATTGAAATGCAGCCCCGTCTCCCGGTCCAGATACTGCCCCTGAAAGCGCAGGTTCTGTTCTTCGATGTAGTACGGCTCGCGCACTTCCTCAACCGTATTGCCCCACACACGATATGTCGCGCGCCAGACATTATGCCCGTCAGCTTCAGTCAGTTGCTCCGGCAGTCCGTTGAGGTCGTTGTGGTAGTAGCGGATTTTCTGCAGCGGCCCGGTGCCGTCAACGCGAGCCAAGGGTTCGCTGCCTTCATCTTCATAGATGTAAAGACTGGTCTGGCTGTGTTTATGCTCCTGCAATAACCGCAGCCCATCCCAGGTAAACCGGGTTTCCCCCAGGGGATAGCCGTCGTTGCCATGTTCGGTTTTCTCAATGCGTCGGCCCAACGGGTCGTAGATCATCCTGACTACGCTGCCGTTTTCATTGCGCACTTCAATCAGCCGGCTTTCTGCATCGTAGGCGAAGCGTTGCAAGCCACGCGCTGCGCTGCGTTTTTCGATCATCCGACCGAACGCGTCATAGCGATAACGCTTGTCCTGATAGGTCAGCAGTTTGTTATGCACGACCAGCCCAGCGCCTGACTGCGGGCCATCCAGCAGGTTGGCGGCGGCATCGTAGGCAAACGTTTCGCGCTGGCCGTGCAGGCTGTCCTGGCTGGCGATGATGCGGCCAGTGGCATCGTAGTGCAGCAGTTGGCGATGTTGTATGGCAGATTGCTGGTCGAACTTGCCGACCAAGTTGTCGGCAGGGTCATACTCGAACTGCTTTTGCGCTGTCGCTGGCATCAACGATGGCAGGCCTGTAAGGCGGTGTTGGCGTGAGCGTAGACGGCCGCTGCGGTCATACTCACTGCGGGTGCTGAGTCGGCCTTGGGTGCGCAGTACTTCGCGGTGCAGGCGGTCGCGTTCAAAGTCGCTGATGACCTGGCCGTCGAGATTGACCTGATGCAAGTGACCGCTGCCGTAGTACAGGCGATTGAGCCAGCGTCCGTCGGGTATCTGGGTCTGGATAAGATTACCGAGTTCGTCGTAGTGGTGCTGCAGGGTGCCCATAGAACTCTGTTCGGCAAGCATTTGGCCGAGGGCGTCGTAAGCGAAACCAAGGGCTTGGGTATTGCCCAGCAGGTCGGTGAAGGTGACGGCGGTGAGCTGGTCCAGCGGGTCGTAGGCGTAGTCGGTGCGCCCATCGTCGGTGGTTTTGGCGATCAGCCGACCTACTGCGTCACGTTCCATTTGATGGACAATGGGCGCTGGCGGCGTCTCGGGAACCAGGCCTAGCCCGTTGCCGTAGGGGGCCGGAGTGGCGGTCACCGTGGTGATATGGTCCAGTGGATTGTAGGTGTAGCTTTTGGCACTGCCATCGAGGTCTTGCTGCTCAGTCAGCCGATCCCCGGCGTCCCAGGCAAAGAGATAACGTTCGCCGTTCTCGTTGGTCAGTGCTTGCAGGCGCCCATAGCTGTCATAGCCGAACTTCACCTGCCGGCCATGAGCGTCGGTGCGCAGGCTTATCTGGCCACGTCGATTGTGCTGGTAGAGCGTGGTATGTCCGGCAGGGTCGGTGTACCCCACGAGTTGGCCGCTGACATCGCGTTGAAACAGCTCGATGCGACCGTCCGGCAGTTGGTTGCTGAGTAAGCGCCCCTGGAGGTCGTAGCTGAATTGAGTGCGCTCGCCAAGCGCGTCGGTGATCACCTGCAGATAGCCGCGCTCGTCGTAGCTGAAACGCGTGGGATAACCCGAGCAATCAATGTGTTCGACCAATTGCCCGAACGGATTCCAACGCAGTTTTTTGCTTTTACCGGAGGCGTCGATGATTTCCACGACCTGGCCGTGGGCGTCATAGCGATAGCGGGTGATGTGGCCCAGCGGGTCGGTTTCGGCAACGCAATTGCCGCGAGGATCATAGCGATACTGCCAACTGTTGCCGGCGGCGTCGGTCTCCACCAGGGGTAACGCCCAGTGTTCAAGCCACAACGTTGAATCGCTGCGGCCCAACGGGTCCGTTTCGCCGATCAGGTTGCCGGCGTCATCATGCTTGTATTCATAGCGTCCACCTTGCGGGTCGGTGGCGCTGAGAAGTTGGCGTTCGTCATTCCACTCGAACAGCCAGGTTTGCCCCAGCTTATCGCTGTATTGAATGATCTGGTGCTGAGTATTCCAATGTCGGGTGCTGACGCGCTGTAAGCCGTCGATGATACGGGTGAGGCCCGCCTTCAAGTCATAGTCGAACTGGTAGGAGTCACCTTCATCGGTCCAGTGTCGGACGACTCGCCACTCTGAGTTTTCAATCAGTGCCCATTCATAGAAGCACCGCAACCCGGTGGGTAACTGATGCTCCACCATTCGGTGCCCGGCATCGTACGTGAAGCGCCGCTGCACCTGGCCAGAGGCATCGCGCACCTCTGCCAGATTGGCCCTGGCGTCATAGCCGTAGCTGACGAGCACTTCGCGACGTTGATCTGGGAATAGGCGTTCGACGCGAGTGACGTGCTCATGTTCGCGTATCAACTCGACCTGCACCAAGTCGAAGGTATCGCGCAGGCGTACCAGGCGTCCGGCCTGGTCGTAGTCGAGATGAATGCGGTTGTCGTTGCGGTCGCCAAGTTGAATCAGGCGCAGCAGCGACGGGTTGGCTGTGGGCTCAAACAAACGATATAGGCCGTCGTCACTTTCAATCAGCAACTGCCCGTTGAGGTGCCGACGCACAGAGAGCCCTTCGCCGGGGCTGAACACCGCCCCCCCCAACGGGATCGAGCCCATGTCGATAGGGCGCCCCTGCTCGTCGGTGTAGACCAGCGCTTCACCGCCTTCTGGATGAGGTTGGATTTCGACGCATACTTCATAAGCCACACTCCAGCCTGTACCGAACAGTGTGCCTGGGCGTTCGTCGCGGCTGTTGTAGAAGCGTTGCCAGTCAATCGGCAGGATGGCGGGCAGTACAAAATCCAGTTCATCGGTGCCGCCCAGCACCTTCGCTCCCGTTGCAGCATGCACCGGATTCGACGAGCCCATGGCAGCGTTGGTCATCGCGTCCATCGCGCTGCTGACGGCCATCGAAGTAGCCCCGCCAATCAGCATGCACGGCAACTTGCTGAAGAACTTGCCCTTGCCGCCCTTGAGCATCAGTAACGCGGTGACCGCCAACCCCACGCCCGGCGTCTTGCCACTGCGTATTTCCCGCACCACCACTGACCCGCCGCCAATGGTCACGTTCGATGAAATCAACCCGGACGACACCACTGTTGCATCGCAGGTACTACGATCACCACTGCGCACCGCAGGCTGGCCATTGATCGTGACCTTATCCGAACCCTCGGCCAGGAACTGCGGAGGCATCGGTGGATGCTTCATGCAGGTGACCAAGTCCAGAGGCTTGGGCACGGCTCCTGGTGTGGGAGTAGCCACCGTGGGGCGCCACATTTGGGAGAAGAAGCTCTCGGCCATATCCAGATAACTGGCTTCTGGTTCGGGTGCGGGTTCTTCCAGTTCGGTTCCGGCTGGCGCGACATGCGAGCTGATCGCCCCCGCGGCACGTGCGGCGGGAAGGTTGTTGGTCAGGGTATCGGTGGCACCGGTGAGAATATTCGCCTGTACCGTGGGCGGAAACAGGGCGTTGCTGAAGCTGTCGCATAAATTGGTGAGGCCTTTGTCCGCCCCGCTCTTGCTCATGAGAAGGCCGACAACTGTGCCCACCACTGCGCCGAGCAGGACGCATCCGAGTCCGCCGGTAGCGACGGTGATACCGGTAGCAGCCACCACGGCAGCAGTCGCTACTGCAGTGATCGCGATATTGGCCGCCACCTCCAACACACCGCCGAGGATGTCGGCCATCATTGAGGTGTGGGAGAGCGCGTCGCCCATGCGAGCGGCCCATAGAGCATCAGACATGCATGGTGCCCATCAGGAAATCGCGTCGAACGACAATGAGTTTTTGATCGTCGCCCAGTGCGCCGCCTCGGCATCGCCCAGCTTGTCTGCCTTCACATAACTCAAGGCGAGCATCTTGCGTGTGCCCGGGATTACCAGAGCCAGTTGGTACTGGAACACCTTGTCACTGCCCTTGCTGAACTGGCTGCGGAGCTCTATGCCTTCTACTTCCTTTGTTGCACCTAGACGGACACCGACGCCCGGTTGATAGCGCAAATCCTGCACCTGTTTTTCCAGGCGTTTGAGCTGTTCGTCGAAGTTGCTGTGCAGGGTTTCGCCATCGGTGAGGAAGCTGCGGCTGATGATCAAGGAAGTGCCCAGCTCGGGGAACTTGAGGATATTGATCGTAGCGTCCTGCAGCTCGCCGGCCGGCAGTTGGAACTGAAATTCGTTAATTCGGTACGTCATGGAAAACAGGTCTCGTCAGGAGCTTTTAGGCGCGGGGAACGCGGCTTTGATATTGGCGTCGATGCTGGCTTTCATGCCCTGACCATCGGGTGTTGCGCCGGGGCCGCCGCCGTTGTTCAGGTGCAGGACGCCGCCGGTATTGAATTCGGCATCGCCGCTGGCGTGGAAGCTGATATTTACGCCACTCAGGTTGATCTGCCCGCTGGCGTTCAACTCCAGGATGCTTTTACCGCAGACCAATCGCAGGTTTTCGCCCACTTCAATCACGTAGCTCTGGCTGATGCTGTCGGTCTTTCTCTGGCCCACCGAGAGGATGTCTTGATGCTTGACGATGCGCACTCGATTGTTCCCAATCGTCACCGTCTCGTTATGCCCAATACTCTTGTTCCGGTCATGCCCCACCGAATGACTTTCATCCACCTCTACCACGATGTCCTGATTACGCTCTGCATGGATGTACAGCTGCTCCAACCCCTTCTTGTCCTCCATGCGGATTTCATTGAAGTTGGCCGGTGTGCCGCCTTTGCTGGAGCGGCTTTTCATCCCGCTCTGGGTGGCGTTTTCCGGCAGGTCGTAAGGCACGGTCTGCTCGGCGTTGTACACCCGGCCGGTGATGATCGGCCGGTCGGGATCGCCTTCCAGGAAGCTCACAATCACTTCCTGGCCGATCCGCGGGATCTGCATCGAGCCCCAGTTTTTTCCGGCCCAGGACTGCGATACGCGAATCCAGCATGAGCTGTTTTCGTTGGACTGGTCGTGGCGGTCCCAATAGAAATGCACCTTGACCCGGCCATATTGGTCGGTCCAGATTTCTTCGCCCTTGGGGCCCACTACCAGCGCGGTCTGCGGGCCTTTGACGATGGGCCGGTAGGTGTTGGCCAGCGGGCGGAAACTCTGTTGTGCGTCGATGCAGGTGAGGGTGCTTTCGAACTGGGCCGAAGGCGCGCCACCGCCGCTTTCGAGGCTTTCCTGGGAGATGTAGTAGCGGGCGCCGACGATCAGGTATTCGCGGTTCTGGTCGCGGCGACTGAAGCCGGTGAGGCTGAACAGGTGGCCGGAACCCAGGCCGCGCGCATTGCCGCTGAACTCCACTTGTTCGTGCAGGGTTTGCAGGGCTTCGATGCGGGTGCGGGCGTAGTGTTCGCCGTCTTCGCTTTTGACGTAGGTGCCGGGGTAGTCGTACAGCGGGTAGTCGCCGGCGGTGTGCGGGCGCGGCATGGCCGAGCGCACGTCGATGCTCGCGCTGGGGCGCTGGAAGTCGTAGTCGTTGAGTTCAAGGGAGCCCGGTTGCACTTCCTGCGCCAGGTGCCAGTTGTGCATATGGTCGCGTTCGCGCTGCTGCTCGTCCTTGGGGTAGTAAGGCACCGAGGCGTAGCCGGGCACATTGGCGTGGGCACCGTAGGCATCGGCCAGCACCAGCACGTGGCGGTCCTGCTCGTGGCGGAAGAAGTAGTAGATGCCTTCCTGTTCCATCAGGCGGCTGACGAAATCGAAGCTGGTCTCGCGGTACTGCACGCAGTATTCCCACTCGCGGTACGGGCGGCTCAAGGCGTCTTCGAAGTCGGAAAAACCCAGGTCGCGAAACACCTGCTTGATGATCTGCGGGATGCTCAGGTTCTGGAAAATCCGGCAGTCGGAGGTGCGGCTCAGCAGCCACAACCACGGGCGCAAAGTCACCTGATAGCTGGCGAACTGGCCCTGGTCGATGTTCTGGCTGCAGCGGGCGACGATGCCGTGGAAGTGTCGCTCGCCACCGTCCGCCAGTTGCAGGTTCAGGCTCATGGGCTTGCCCAGCAACTGGTTGAGGTCGATGTTGGCGTCCAGCGAGGTCAGCTGCAGTTCGAAATTGAACAGCCGACCCAGCTCTTCGCCGCCACCCATTTCATTGAGCAGCAGCACATCCGGCCCCAGGGGGCTGGTGATCTTGGCCAGGCGTGAGGCTTGGTTGAATAACATCGGTTAACCCGTAAATAGCGTAATAACTGTAGGAACC